>CAKZKV010000329.1 GCA_937124505.1 uncultured Alphaproteobacteria bacterium | reverse complement strand
AAAAATCACCCCTCTGTTTCAGGACAATAGCGGACAGGCCGCCGCGATCAGCAATGCCTACGCAATCGCAACAGGGGATATACTGATGCTTCTGGATGCCGATGACCTGTTTCATCCGCATAAAATCGAAATCCTGCAACAGGTTTACAGCCAGAACCCGGATATTGGCTGGGTCTTTCACGATTTAAAAGAAGTCCATAGTGAAAAAGTTTCATCAGAAGAACTGCCTGTCTCTAAAGAGATTACGCCCATATTGATTGACCAGATTAAGAATTTTTCAACAGGCCGCATCAGTTATGACGCCCCGGCGACTTCCGGCCTGACGTTCCGCAAAGACTTTATGTCTGATTTTTTTCCTATGCCAGGATCGCAAGGCATCACGCTCAGCGATCACTATATTAAATTCTATTGCCTGGCGACGGGCAAAGGCTTTCACATTCCAGAGCCTTTGGGACTGCAAGTCCTGCATGATAAAAACCTCTATACCGGCAAGAACAGCAAGAAAGCCCTCGCCACACGTGCCCGCATTTTTGCAAATACCGCGATTTATCTGGAAAAAATTGCGCCGCATACCGAAAATTTCTGTAATAATCTGATGAGTGAGGCTCTGAAATGCGCCATTGAGAGCGGTATTACCTCCGAAATCAAACCAAAATTCGTATCTTTTTCAGCCGGAAAATCAACGACAACCATCCTGAAAATGCGCACCAAGAGTTACATCAATCACTTTTTAAAACGCTGAATTCGCAGTCAGTATCAATTGCTCCCTGTAGATAATACCGGAATGGTCTGAAGTTCTTTTTTACGCGCTTCAAAATTGTTTGTATCTAAATGCAACCAGAAAGGAGACGAAAAGTATGACGTTGTTTCTTCATTATCTGGCAAAAAGTTATGCCCCATAGAAATATAGTGCTCCATGCGCATAAAAACCTCTGTGAATTCTTCATTCAGAATTTCTACCCGGCCCTCTTCTTTTACATCTTTGAGAAATGCTTCATAGGCATCAATCGGCTCCAGCCCAAATTGCTGAAAGATAATACGTCCTCCATAATGATCAAAAAGCACCTTGTTTCTTTTCCAGCTTCCTATGATCAGCCTTGCCCCGCTCTTTTGTCTTCTTTGATAGGCCTCCTGATATTCCTCACGAACCTTTTCTCGCTCCTCATATGATTTTATGAGGGAGGAGAGCATCTCTTTTTGATTTTCCAGCTTGTTTTTGTTTTCTTCGCTGTATTGATTGTCATGTAACAAGCGCTCTATGAATAAAAGTATCTGCTGACGTTCAGAGTATCTTTGACGCTCTCGCTGACGAAAGGCTTCTAAATAGGCATTTATCTCTTCCTCACTTGCCTCATCAAAATCTTCTCCAAATTTATGTCTAAGGGCTTTGTCCCAGATTAACTGGAATAATTTCTCAAGCCTGTCAGGATCATTCCTGATTTCTGCACGACAAATGTTTTCCTGGTAAACACGAGCAACAGGAAAACATTCCTGATCCATTGCCTGAGCAGACACAACTTGCAAAAAGATAGAAAAGAAACAAATGATCAGTGAAATATAATGTAGCATGCGTCATCAAGCCTTTGATCAATATGCCCCGCGGCCAGTCACCAACACACCAACGGTTTTGAACAGAATGACAATATCATGCCAAAGGGACCAGTTTTTGATGTACCAACTATCCCAGTAAACCCGCTGATCAAACTTGGTTTCATTTCGCCCGCTGACCTGCCATAGACCTGTAATTCCCGGACGCACAGATTCATAGTAAGGCAAAAAGTCCCCGTAATCCCGGCGTTGATCCGGCAGAATGGGGCGCGGCCCGACCAGGCTCATATCTCCGACAAAAACATTCCAGATTTGCGGCAATTCATCCAGACTGGTTTTCCGCAGAAGCTTTGAAATACGCGAGTCGACACGCGGATCGTTCTTCAGCTTTTTGAACTCAAACCACTCCTTGCGGATTGACTCATCTTTTTGCATCAGGTCTTCCAGAATCTTGTCGGCGTCCTTATGCATGGTACAAAACTTCCAGCAGCTGAATTCCTGTCCATCCAACCCAACGCGTTTGCCCCCATAAAATACCGGCGTTTCAGATCCCTCCATACGCTTGCCAATCCAGACGGCAAGAGCAATCAGCCCAAGAACAGGAAGCCACACACCAGCCCCGGCAATATCCATGCTTCTTTTGACAAGCCTTGAAAAGGGCGAACGAATTCGGTCTTTTCTGTGCAACAACATGAAATCATTTCCAAAGAAAAAATGCGGGTCCATACCATGTAAATGCAGGCGTTTGGTCGGCGGGACAATCGCATATTCAATTTCCGTCTGCTCCAGAACCTTGATTAACTGATCCCTGTACGTTCCGCGAAAGCCATCCAGCCCGATCACGTAAAAATAGTCCCGGTTATCTTTCAGAAATTTATTGTAGTTCTTGCTGGCATCTACAACCTTGACCGGCGCATGATCCGGCGGCAGAAAATCCAGACAAAACGGTTTGTCCATTTTATCGCGAAGCAGAATAACCTGCACCTGATATCCCGTCATACCGTCCGCATAAAACGCATAGATACTATCAATGATCATCTGTTTATCGCCAAACAGGGCAACTGGTAATATCCAGTTTGGGGACATTGACACCAGATTCAGCGCAATACGCCTGTAAATCAGTAAAAACAGCGTGGCCAGCCCCCAACTCGCAAAGATCGGGTTGGCCGGAACATCCAGAACGAGTGTGTAATAGGTAAAGCCATGCAAAATAGCGACGGCAAACAATGTTTTTAGAATAGATTTGACCTGTTGCCACCACGGCAGCCGGTTCGTGTAATGCCCCCGGTTATAGAAATGAAACAGAATTAAAAAATAGAAAAAGGCATAATGGAAAATCAGACTTTCATGCCATTGAAAACTTTGCAAGGCCTCCGTATTCACAAAAGAGGAAACCATAAATTCGAATAAATACAGGCTGACCCCCAGAGCCACAAGCAAAGCCAACGCATCAAATAGGAATAAAATCAGTACAATAGATGTGGGCACACGATGGGTCACATCCTTTAATTTTGGCATAGCGGAATGCGTCTCACCTGTTATATTTTGAGTATCAATCCCTTTTGCTTTTAACATGCTAAGGGTTTATGCGGTGCAGCGTAATTTGTCAAGTTTTGTCTTTATTACGGCAAGTCCAGCCACTGCCTAAAAGCCCGCTCGACAACGCGTGCCAGAAACATGACCTGGTCTGTGGCCTGCCCCGGCTGAAACAGCGCAGGATCACGACTGCCAAAAACCAGAATGGCAGGCGGCGTGTTCATGGATATATCAACCCGTAGCAATGCCTGCGACCGGATCAGGGTCGCCCCGCCACCATAAATCGGCTCAATTCCCTGAATGTCCGTTTCCAGCAGACAATTCTTCCCCTGCATCCAGTGGTCTATCGTTCCCTCCGGCACAACACGAATGCCAGATGTCTGGATGTGAGGAATAGTACCACCATCTGCTTCCACGACTAAAACGGACATATCCGTATCCAGCATGGCGGCCAGATCAGTGGTGATAATATTAATAAACTCCTCGAAGCTTTTGGCCTCCAACAACCGGAGAACCGCGTTATGAATCCGCTGCTGGTTATTCATATTCGATCTGGCTGTTTCAACCAGATCCTTGGCTGTTCCGATAACTTCTTCTTTATCGGCCTTCAGGCGTTCAATCAGATAGGACTGGAAATCGGCAATGCCTTTTTCTTTCTTCACTTTTGGAGGAAGAATGAGATCAACGGCTTCCGGATGATCGCTCAGGAACCGCGGATGATCCCGAAAATAATCCAGTATATCTTCCGCCGAGAGACTGTTTTTATCGCCCACAGCTTGCACCTCTGCATCTGACATTAAAAGACCTTGCCTTTTTTCGCGTCAATGAATTCCTGAGGCGGAGCCGTGAATTGTGACGGGTCAATGGGATCAAGTCTGCTGGAACAACCCAAAGGACGTTTCAGGAATTCCGGCCATTTATCCACCCAGCCATATTCATGTCCGGCATCCGGGACAAAGCTTGTCGCAAGACACTGGCTTGGTGAAACGGCCTGTTTATAGCTGCTGTAAATAACCGGCGGAACAACTTCGTCTTCCCCGCCGATAAAGTGGTGCTGGGGAATAAAGCGCAGCTCTGCCGCACGATCAATCGGGTTCAGGGACTCTGTTAAAGGTGTCACGTCATGAATGGTTGTAAACGTATCAGGATCAAGATTACCCGCCACCGTACGGAAAGATTTAACGTCCTCACGATCTGCCGCCAGAAGCGCCGCGACTGTCGCACCGCCGGAATAACCGATCAGGTGAAACTCAGGGATCTGATAACGTCGTTTAATTTCGTCCAGAGCCGTACTCATGGATGCAATGACTTCCGGCGCATATCTCGCACTGGTCCAGTATTTGAGCGGACAGTTTTTGGCCTTGTTATATTTTGGCAAGGCATTTCGCCAGATTTCATTGCCACTAAACTGACAAGGGCGTGCAATATAGATCACATTCGGATTTTTGTCCATTGCCGCCAGATTTAGCGCCACCGGGTTCATCGGCGTCGGGTCCATAGAGGCCTCTGAGGGAGAAATCCAGGCCAGGCCATCCCCTTCGATATAAATATGCGCGGGCTGTCCCTTTTTATAAACTCTTTCCCATGCCATCAGGTTAAAATCCCCGGCGGGAATTTGGCGCTCATACATAAAAACGGGATAAGCGATTCGTTTCGCCAATGTCTCACGACTTTCCATGAAAGAGGAGCATCCGGCCAGAGAAACCAAGGCAACAGCGGAAAGGACAAATTTTCTGAACATGTAAAACCACTTAATTGTTAAGGATTAATTTTCGTAAGCTTAGCATGAGATGCGCGCCAGATCAGCCCCTAATTTGACTTAAATTTTCATTCAATCCACCGTTAAAATAATCGGCGTATGATCGGAAGGCTTCTCCCAACCTCTTGGCGTCACATCTATAGTGCAAGATGTCATGCGATCTGTGATTCTAGGACTCGTCAGAAAATGGTCAATGCGAATACCTTTATTCGCCGGAAATGCGCCGCCCTGATAATCCCAGAAGGTATATTGCGCGCTCTGCTGGTTAAAAACCCGCAAGGCATCACTCAAACCAAGATAAAACATCTTTCGCAATCGCTCCCGGCTTTCCAGCTTAAACAAAGCATCACCCTGCCAGGCTTTCGGATCGTAACAATCCCGTTCTTCGGGAATAATGTTGAAATCCCCGCAGACCAGAAACGGCACATCTTTTTCTCTCAACTCACAAAGATGCGCGTATAAATGATCCAGCCATTTCAGTTTGTAGGGATATTTCTCCGTCTCAACCGGGTTTCCGTTTGGCGCATATATATTAATCATCCGAACCCCGGTAATCTCCATTTCCTGATAACGCGCCTGCTCATCTTCTTCAAAGCCGGGCAGCTTGTTATGGACGGGTTTAATCTCTGTTTTGGAGAGAGTTGCCACGCCGTTATAGGTTTTCTGGGGAACGGTTTGAATGTGATAGCCCAAAGCTTCAAACCTGCCAGCGTCCGGAAACTCCAGCCCCTTTAATTCCTGTATCATCAACACGTCCGGCTGTACCTCCTCCAGCCATTTCAGGACGATTTCCTGCCGCGCTTTGATCGAATTGACGTTCCACGATGCGAGTTTCATAAGAGATGTTATAGAAGGTTTTGCAAAGTATGGAAAAGGTATTTTTAACCACAGAGAGCACAGGGTATTGGAAATTATCAGAAGAGATATGCGTTGGGGGGAATTATTGGTTGTGTGTTCGACCCCTGAACTAAAAAACGTATCTGCCGCCAATTATTAAGTAAAATAAACGGCATGACTAACACTTTGAAAACACACACTATGCTCCAAATATGCCCTCAAAAAACCTGAAGGGCGTATAGAACCTAAAAATGGACGATCTGCTCATGATTTTTTTTATTTGAGCAACGCGTATTATTGCCAGCGATAACATCCTATAAATGTGGTTTTCTACCACCGATCTGCAAATGATTTTCTTCATTTATATAATTGGCAGACTTGAGGAATCGATATTTTCACTTCACAATGACTCATTGATTAAGATATGGAATTGAGAAATGAACGCCCCTGCAAAAGAATGGAAATCATATGAAGAGCAAGTAGAGATTCTGCAAGCGCGGGGCATGATCATTGATGATGAAGATAAAGCAAAAACTCTTTTGTCACGCATCGGCTATTACAGACTCAGCGGATATTGGTATCCGTTCCGCGCATTCAATGCCGATAAAACTGGGAGGTTAGATAATTTTGTTGAGGGCACCGTATTTTCAGATGTCGTTTCGCTTTACGAATTTGACAGGAAATTAAGGCTTCTTGCATTAGATGCTATTGAGAGAATTGAATTAGCATTACAAGTTGAAATCGCTTACCTCCTAGGAAAACGGGATCCATTTGCTCATGAAAACCCTTTAGAGCTCCATGGAAATTTTTTAAGAAAAGGCAGGAACGGACAGCCAAGCAGACACGAAAAGTGGCTGGAGGATTATCAGCGCCTTGTTACGCGTGCGGACCGAAAAACATTTGTTAACCATAACATCAATAAATACGGTCGCCTCCCTATCTGGGTGGCCATAGAAATTTTTGATTTTGGTACGATGTCAAAGTTATTCGCCGGGATGAAGCATAAAGATAAACTTGCGATTGAATCTATGTTCGGCCTGTTTACTGGTAACGATTTTGAAACATGGCTAAGAGGTTTTAACTTTGTCAGAAATACATCTGCCCATCACGGAAGGCTCTGGAATTGCAATATTTTAGAACGCGCCAATGTTCCAAGAACAAAAATAAACCTGCATCAGCTCAATAACTCACGCCCCTTTTTATATTTTTGTTTGATACAATCCGTTCTGAAATTTGTTTGTCCAACATCACTGTGGGGGCAGCAATTTATTGAATTAATCAATAGCTTTCCAGATGTCAGAAATGGCGCTGTTAAAATTGAAGACATGGGAATCGTAGAAGGCTGGAATTCTTGGCAAATTTGGCGATAACTATGGCCTAAAAAAAAGAAAGCCGATGCGTACACTTGCGTGAAGGGGCATCGGGCTTATTACCTTTAATATACGCATTGACTCTTAAGAATCAATTAAAATCTTACAATATTGTAAAAAATCGAGGCTGAAATAGCAGATATTCGCGGACAGGTTACGTAATTTTAGCTCTTATGTAAAATATGTGTGTGCTCAACCTGTGACCGAAACTCTTTATATTTTACGATTATCTTAAGCACGCCTCGAAATCGTGATAACCGTTTGATATTTTGTAATAAATTGCAAAAATCGCGAAAGATACCAAGATCAAAACCTGAAGGTCGTATAACTGGCTGTAAAATGCTTTACCAAAAATTCAA
>CAKZKV010000328.1 GCA_937124505.1 uncultured Alphaproteobacteria bacterium | reverse complement strand
AGGAAACATACAAATCAGTCATTGACGGCATTATTGAATTTGCAGAGATGGCCGCCAAAGACCCGTGGGACCTTCCGGAAGCTGACCCCACCATGGAAAAACTGGCTGCCGATATCAAGAAAAAATATGCCAAGGACGTTTCAAAAGCATATGCGATCAAAGAAAAACAAGATCGTCAGGCTGCGGTCTCTGCGGCACGTACGGCAGCGATTGCAGAATTTCTGGATGAAGAAAACGGCATTGATGAAGCTGTCATCACATCCAAATTTAAATCACTGGAGGCCGATGTTGTCCGCGGTGATATCCTGAAAACAGGACAGCGGATTGACGGGCGCGACACGAAAACAGTTCGTCCGATTATTGCTGAAGTTGGTGTTCTCCCACGTACGCATGGCTCTGCCCTGTTTACACGCGGTGAAACGCAGGCCATTGTTGTCACGACATTGGGGACTGGTTCCGACGAACAAATCGTTGACGGTCTGGACGGCGATTACCGTGAAAGCTTCATGCTGCATTATAACTTCCCTCCCTATTCCGTTGGTGAAGCCGGTCGTTTGGGGTCTCCGGGGCGTCGTGAAATTGGTCATGGGAAACTTGCATGGCGCGCCATTCACCCGCTTTTACCAAGTGCGGAAGAGTTCCCCTACACGATCCGTGTTGTTTCTGAAATCACTGAATCTAACGGTTCATCCTCTATGGCGACAGTTTGCGGAACGTCTTTGTCCCTGATGGATGCCGGTGTTCCCCTTCCGAAACCAATCGCCGGGATTGCCATGGGATTGATCAAGGAAGACAAGGAATTTGCCGTTCTGTCCGACATTCTGGGTGATGAAGACCATCTGGGAGATATGGACTTTAAAGTCGCCGGAACCGCAGAAGGGATTACCTCTTTACAAATGGACATTAAAATTACGTCCATTACAAAGGAAATCATGGAAGTGGCGCTGGCACAGGCAAAGGATGGCCGTTTGCATATTCTTGGTGAAATGGCCAAGGCGATTGATACGTCCCGCGAAGGTCTGTCCGAGCATGCGCCGCAGATCGTGACTTTGAAAATTGCCGTTGATAAAATCCGTGATGTGATCGGAACGGGCGGTAAAGTCATCCGTGAGATCGTGGAAACCACGGGCGCAAAAATTGACATTGATGATGATGGAACGGTCAAAGTGGCAGCCTCTATGCAAAAAGCGCTGGATGACGCTGTCAACTGGATTAAGGGGCTGACGGAAGAGCCGGAAGTTGGCAAGGTCTATGACGGTAAAGTTGTCAAATGTGTTGATTTTGGTGCGTTTGTAAACTTTATGGGATCAAAGGATGGTCTGGTTCATATCTCCGAACTGCAAAACGAGCGTACGGCCAAGACAACAGATGTTGTCAATGAAGGAGATGCCGTAAAAGTTCTGGTGATTGGTATGGATGACCGCGGCAAGGTCAAGCTGTCCATGAAGCGCGTAGATCAGGAAACAGGAGAGCCTGTTCCAAAGCCTGAAAAAGAAGCCGCAGAAGGGTAATACCAAATTCTTATTTTGAAATAAGTGAAAAACCGTCCTTAGAGATAAGGACGGTTTTTTATATCATGGCTTCTAAACTATTTCTCTCAGGCGGACATATCTCCATGATGTAGCATTCCAGAGACGCTCTGACGCTGCTTTGTGCCTGATCATAGGTATTGGTTGGAAAGAGTTCATCCAGAATACTGACCGGGATCGGCGTATTTTCATCCAGACCACGCTCCAGTTCACTCTGGAGTTGCTTCTTCCTGTCATCCACCCTGTCCTTGAATTGTTGATACACTTCGCCTAAGGGTAGCCAGCTAAATGCTCCTTCAAACAAGGACGGGTTGTGCTCCGCCACGTCCGGCATAATGGTATGCCCCAGAACATTATGAAAGATACCGTCTTCGTTTGCGGCCTCTATGACTTTGATTGGCTTGTCATCCTGCATCCCTAGAACATGTTCGATGTACATATTTGTCTGGTTGATTTCAATGTCTGGGAAATCTCGCCCGGCATATTCTTTTTTCATTCTTTCCCAGCCATTTTTAAGGCCTATGGCAGCTTCCATCATATGTCCGCATGATACCCGGGAGGCAATGTACGGGTCGTTGCGCAGGGCAAGAATTCTTTTTCTTTTCTCTGGATCGTCCTGATACCTTTTAATAATCGCGCCGTTTT
>CAKZKV010000327.1 GCA_937124505.1 uncultured Alphaproteobacteria bacterium | reverse complement strand
CGGGTTTTCATTCACAGCACCGGGGGGAGGCGAAACCAACTTCGGACGAAATGTCCTCAGCGGTTCTGATGTCAATAACGGCGGAAAGAACGATTTTATTATTACGTCAGAGGGGGCGTATGGCGAACAAGTCCACCTGTACACAGGCGGCAGCCTGACACTTGATACAACCTTCTACACCAGCCGGACGGGATGGGAAGTCTCCGCCGGTGCAATGCTCGGTGATGTAAACGGTGACGGTATTGATGATTATGCCCTTGCAACCTCCAATGGCGTTGATAGCGACATTTTCATCTTCTATGGAGGTGCAGGAGTTCTGCCGGCAGACGTTGATCTTGATTTTAATGACCTCACCACGTTTGACACCAGTTGGGGACGGGCCTTTACCTGGAACGGTATCGGCTCTGATATTGAACTGGGACGTGTTGGAGATGTGAACGGCGACGGACTGGATGATCTGGCAGCCGGGGCCTTTGGTATCGACAGGAACAGCGATGGCATTAATGATGGCAGCGTGAAAGTCATCTACGGCAAAGCTTCCACATCGGTTGTGCAGGACGGCGACGCAGAAGATGCCAATGGCACAGCAGGATCAATCAAAGCATCTGCCAACGGACAGGCCTTGCTCGGTGACCATGAAGCCAATACAATCGACGGACATACCTATTCTGGCCTCTCCGTTTCTGCCGGCAATGGAAATGACACGATTAAATTACAAATGGCGGGCGTCACACACAAAACAATTGATGGCGGCGGCGGTTACGACCATCTGGTTTTATCCGGTACTGGTGGTGTTCTTGATTTCACAAGTACAGGCCCCGGCGGCATGAGCCTTTCAAATATAGAAAAAATTACAATGAATAACGATGGTCAGACTTTGAAAATGGACTTTTTAGACCTGTTTGACCTGTTACGCGGGTCTTCAAATGACCGTCTGACCATTGATGCGGCTTCTGGTACGAGTAACGAACTGAAAGTCTTTATCGATGGCAGCATCACGCCCCTGAGCTCCGCTGGTTTTGTCGGCGCGAATGGAGAGGCTCTGGGATCTGATACCAATGCTAACGGCTATTACGATTTAAAAATCGGTGACTATACATTACTGATTGATACAGATATAGCCGTCAGTCTTGTATAAATAAAACACTATTTGCCCTCTGCAACATACACTCCGGCCCAGTTTTCACCGGGGTGTTGTTTTTTGAATTTCTTGATCCGCACCGTCATCATTTCATAATAATCCATCAATTGGTCGTGCGCCTGTTCCCTGGCTTGCAGCAGAAGGCTTTCTGCCTCAACAAACTGACTAGCACGATAAGCCGCCAGCATATAGTTATGTTTTTCCTGCCACGAGCGGAATGCCGGATCGGCGGCTTTTTCTGAATCGCCCAAAATTGTAAACACACGGACAGGTTCATTCTTTCCTTTCACCTGCAACAAATCCAGCTCCATCAAAGCCATATCAGAAACCTGTCTGGCGGTTTCTTCCCCGATTAAAATCGTCGTGCCATAGGTCTTGGTCTGGCCTTCCAGCCGCGACGCCAGATTGACGGCATCGCCAAGCGCTGAATAAGCAAATCGCTGCCGGGAGCCCATATTGCCCACCGAACAAGGGCCTGTATTAATCCCGATCCCGGCGACCAGAGGCGTAAAAGGCCTGTTTTCCGCTTCCGCCTGTTTCTTGACCTGCTCGTTAATCGGTTTCAGGGCCTCATTCATTTTCAGGGCCGTCAGGCAGGCGTGGCGGGCGTGATCTTTATCTTCCAACGGCGCATTCCAGAACGCCATCATGGCATCCCCCATATATTTATCAATCGTCCCCCTGTTTTCCATCACAAGATTGGACATTGGCGTCAGGAAGTCGTTCATCAACTGGATCAACTGCTCCGGCGTCAGGGATTCAGAGATAGTTGTAAAACTGCGAATATCCGTGAACATCACGCTCAGCTCTTTGGTTTCCCCCCCCAGTTTCAATTTCTCCGGATGCGCCGCCAGCTCTTCCATAAAAGCCGGAGATACGTATAATCCAAACGCCTCGCGCACATGCCTGCGCTCCGTCTCACTGCGCAGGTAGGTAAACAGAGACGACACAAATGTCAGAATAAGAAGAGCCCCACTGGCAAAAACAGGGTCAAGCAACAGCCCTTTTTCAACATAAGCCCACCAGGAACCATAGAACATGCCGCTGATTGACATCAGGACAATAAAAACCAATGTTCCCATTCCAACAAACGGAGCCAGCAAAATGATCAGCAATCCTGTCACAAGAATAACTGACGCTTCTGCTATCCAACATATCTCGGAGCGATACAAATAAATATTTTCCAAAATTTGTTCCGTAACATTTGCATGCACTTCCACACCAGGAATAAATAACTGTAGAGGTGAAGATCTCAGGTCTTTTAAGCCTTCAGCACTTGATCCTATAAATACAATTTTATCCTTAATTTTTTCCAGAATTTCGTCATGATAAGAAGAATCCATCACTTTGTAGGCAGAGATATAATCCTGATCGCGATTAAAAGTTCGAAAAGAAACCCGGATCAACCCATTTGAGTCCACAGGTATTTTATAATCTCCTATAATAATCCGGTAAGGAGGGTCTAAATCTCTATAACTCTTCCAATTGGGGTCCTTCCATATTTTGTAAGCCTCCTTTCCATCCGTCACACTGAGCCTGACAGCCTCCAGACTTAAAGAAGGAAAGAGCTTTTTGCCATTTGTAAAAATTAACCCTGTCTCACGAATAATTCCATCGCTCTCCGGCTTGGCCATAAAACTCCCATTCCCTGCAGCCGCTAACTGCAACTCAGGCAAAAATACAGATGTGTGTATAAAGGGGTACGCCTCTTGCAAGAAGACATCAAGAATGTGTTTCTTTGTCAGAATAGGCTGCTTCACTAAAATTTTTTTCTCACTTTGACCAAACGTAAATCCACTTATAAACCGACCAGATTTCTTTATAGATTCAGCTAATATCTTATCATAATCCGGTAAATGCATAAATTGTTCAGACACATGATCAACACGCTGATCTTTCTGCAAATTTAAAATCATTTTTTGTGGGGATGTGCGATCTTCTTCTGCCAATACGCCATCAAACGCTATCACTTTGGCATCTAATAATGTGAGGTTATCAATTAACTTTGCCAACTTATCTCTCGACCATGGCCATTGCGATATACGTTCTAAAGACTTGTCATCGAAATCCACAATTACAACCTTTTGTGGATTCGTTCTGGGATTAAGTTTCATATACCTATCGAAAACAAGGTCGAAGAGAACATTACGAAACTTTAAATCTGAATTACTTACCATTACCGCCAAAAACAGAATTAAAAACAAAATCCCGAAATGGATCCAGCGGTTTGTGAGGAGTTTAGTCATTTTGTTATTTGGTCATTTCGTGATTTGATGATTTTGAGTTTAATTGCTTGTGAAAGCCCTCGCCAATATTAGCGCAAATTGATTTTGTTGCTCTTCTTAATTGGTCTGCGAGCGCATATTGCTCTATTTTCGGAAAGCTTAAACTTTCTCGATGTACTTCGAGAGAAATGTTAAATGCTTTTTTATATACATCTAGCTCGTAGAAATTTTGAACAATTTTTGCCATTTCTTATCTAAATCACTAATTCACAAAATCACCAGTCTACCTCTCCGTCAGCGCCACGGATTTCGCCCGTAAAATCGGTTTCAGGAGATACTCCATAATCGTACGTTTGCCGGTAATGATTTCGACATTGGCGATCATGCCGGTTGTAATCGGCAAGGGCTTGTCCTCGCTGCCAAGGTGATTTTTGTCCGTGCGCACCTCAACCTCAAAAAAGATATTGCCATCATTGTCCGTCACGGAATTGGCGCTGATCCGCTTTA
>CAKZKV010000326.1 GCA_937124505.1 uncultured Alphaproteobacteria bacterium | reverse complement strand
GAGGTAAATTTCCCGGTGGAGTCAATCGGCACGACGACGGAAATACCTGCCTTGCGGCAATTTTCAAGGTCTTCTTCCCCAAATCCGGGAGCCTGATGCACGATCCCTGTGCCGTCTTCGGCGGAGACATAATCGGCAAGCAATACACGGAATGCCCCGTCTTCCTGCTTAAGGTGCGAGAAATAGGGGAAGAGTGGTTCGTAGGTCAGGCCTTCGAGTTCTCGTCCATCCATAAAACTTAGGTATAAGTTACCCTTCTCATTTGCTCTTTGGTAAAGAGATTTTTCTAGAAGTTCTTTATCATCTCCATCGGTAATAAATTCTTTGTATCGATGCATTGCATCTACACCAATAATATAAACTTCGTCATCCTTTTGTACGACAGCATATTTAATATCAGGATGTACAGCAAGGGCAAGGTTCGATGGCAATGTCCACGGCGTTGTTGTCCATGCCAGCATATAGGTTGGTTTGCCGTTGATATCTTTATCCAGTTTAAACTTCACCGTCACCGCCGGGTCTTGCCGCATGCGGTAGCTATCATCCAGTCTTGTTTCAAAGTTGGACAGGGGGCTTTCCACCGCCCAGCTATAGGGCACGACGCGGTAATCTTCATAGATCAGGCCCTTGTCGTACAGGGACTTGAACGCCCACATGACGGATTCCATGTAGGGTTTGTCCATGGTTTTATAGGAATTTTCAAAATCAACCCAGCGCGCCATGCGGTTAACGTAAAATTCCCAGTCTTCGGTAAATTGCTGTACGGAGGCCTGACAGGCCTTGTTAAATTTCTCCATGCCGTAATCGAGAATTTCAATCCGGCCTGAAATGCCGAGTTCCTTTTCCGTTTGGAGTTCGGCGGGCAGGCCGTGACAGTCCCAGCCAAAGCGGCGCTCAACGCGCTTGCCTTTCATGGTCTGGTAACGCGGCACCATGTCCTTGATAAAGCTGGTGACGATATGACCATAGTGCGGCAGGCCATTGGCAAAGGGCGGGCCGTCATAAAACACAAACTCGTTATCCGCCGGTCTGTTTTCAATGGATTTTTGAAAAATATGGTTGTCTTTCCAGAATGCCTGAATCTCTTCTTCCAGCTTCGGGTAATCGGGCAGGCCTTGTTGATGCGGATAGGGGGTAAAGTCGGTTTCATCAGTCATTCTAGATATATGGCAAGAAGCAAGGGCTGATGCAAGTCAAGAAAAGTGATATGATTGAAATCCGAAACATTTTTTGCGTGTTTTTTCATTTCTAGGCGTATAACAGACATAACCCCAAACAATAGGAGCCATCAATGACCACATTTAAACTTTTCACCCTGAGTGCCGCGACTGTGCTTGCCTTACCTTTATTGTCAGGGGCGGCAGAGGCCCGCGACTGGAGCAAAAGCGGCAGCGTGACTAATCCCAAAGGCAATACAATGACCTGGCAAAAACAAAAGCATACCGGGGATGGTCAAAGCACAAAAACCATGACCTGGCAAAACAAGAACGGGGAAGGTAAATCCGAAGCTAACCGTTCTTGGGACAAGGAAAGTAAAACAGGTGGTGGATCCCGCAGCACGACCAATGCAAAAGGCCAGACGGCAACGTCCAGCTGGAATGGTGAGAAAACAGAAGATGGATATACGTCCTCTGGTGAGCGCACAGGCTTTCACGGCAAAACGCAGACCGGCACAACCACGATCAGTAAAAACGATGACGGCAGCAAAACGATGACCCGGACGATGACAAATGAACAGGGCCAAACCCGGACGGTTGAGAGAACCCTTAGACGTTATAATGATTAGGTGTTTTTTCCAGCCGTCATCCCGGACGGAAAGTCTCACTAAAACTTTCAGTTTAAGCTCGACATAACCTCCGGGATGACGAATTTGATTTATTTTGTAAGCTCTTTAGCCTGTTTTCTATGCGTTTACCCTGCAAACTACAACATGCCCTTTGTGCTGGGGAGTTGATCCCCGGCACGCGGGTCTTTTGCAACTGCCATGCGCAGGGCCTTGGCCAGTGCTTTGAACAGGCTCTCGGCAATGTGGTGGTTGTTTTCCCCGTACAGGTTTTCGGCATGTAATGTTATCCCGCCCGCACTGGCAACGGCCTGAAAGAATTCCCGGAACAGTTCCGTGTCCAGATCGCCGACTTTGTCACGGCTGAACGTTGCGTTGAAAACCAGAAATGGCCGCCCGGAGAAATCCAGCGCCACACGGGATAAAGCCTCATCCATTGGCAGGTAAGCATGGCCGTAACGGTTAATGCCTTTTTTATCGCCAACAGCTTCTTTCAACGCTTGCCCGATGGCAATGCCGACATCCTCCACCGTGTGGTGCGCGTCAATGTGCAGATCCCCCTCGGCTTTGATCATCAGATCAATCAGGCTATGCTTGCCAAGCTGCTCCAGCATATGGTCGAAGAAGCCAACTCCTGTGGCAATATCGGTTTTCCCGCTTCCATCAAGATTTACCTCAAGTGAAATATCGGTTTCTTTGGTCGTGCGTTTGATTGTGGCTGTGCGTGTCATGGATAATGTTGTACCATCAAGAGATTAACAGGTCATTAGTTTTATGAGTACGCAACTGGTTCCCGTCGCACGTTTCTGGTATCCCTCCGAGGCACATATTGCCAGAAGCTATTTGCAGGATCATGGCATTCTATCCTTTGTATTCGATGATCATTTAAGCAGTGCGGCATGGCACCTGACAGGGGCGCTGGACGGGGTCAGATTAATGGTAACCGAAGCCGATTATCAGGAAGCTGTCTCGTTACTGGAGCAGGTCAACGAGATCGAGGTTGAACTCATTGGCTCGCATTACAATAATCCGGTGAAACCAACCTTGTGGGATAATATCATTAGCTTTATCATTTCTTTTTTGAGTGGAGTGCCGACTCTCTGGCATCGCACAAAAAGGAAAAAGCGTGAGTAAGTTCCAAATAATCCGTGCACAGCGCAATATAAATAACCCCAACTATGAATAAGACAAACACCTTTCAATCTCTTTTCCGGCCTGTCATTTCGAGGAAAGAGAGAGGGGCGGCGTGGCCGTCCCTCGAACGACGAGAAATCTGTGAAATTCAAAAAAAACCAGATTCCTCGTCCGCTTCGACGCGAAGCGCGTCAAATGCTCCGTCGGAATGACAAATTTTATCTTATTGAGCTTTTGTTCAAAATCTTTCTCTTATCTGTATTAGTTGAGATTTAATCTGACATTCTTTAAAAACTGTATATGAAAG
>CAKZKV010000325.1 GCA_937124505.1 uncultured Alphaproteobacteria bacterium | reverse complement strand
GTTCGCCCGCCTTGCGAAGCCGTTCCAGTTCATGAGCGGCATCCAGTGAGTCATCAATTTTCGCGAGCCGATTGTCGATCTCTGCAAGCCGTTGATCCAATGCCTCCAATTGAAGGTTGATGCTCTCCATCATCAAATGATGGAAGAAGTGGTCTTTTTTCTTCTTGTCCTTGCCCGAGCCGTCGAGCTCCCCGGCCAGTGAGGCGGCGAGGGTCTGCATTGCGGCGGTGGGTTGAAGACCGATCTCGGTTTGCGCGGTCGGGTCCTCGTTCATCAGGCCCTGCGTGGCGTAGTCGGTCTTCATCCGCTCCAGATGTTCGGTGAGGAGTTCGCTGATCCGCTCCTGAATATCCGGCTCCAGATCGAGCTCCGCCGCTTCCAGCCCCTGCCGGACCATCGCATCCGCTTGCGCTTCGGGTGATCGGTCTTGTGCGTCTTCGTCATGAAAACGCCGAAACGACGGTTCATCGAATGACTCGGCAAACTGAGCCTTGAGAGACTTCCCCATGCTGAAACCCCGCGTCCTTGCCTGATAGAGCGCTATTCCTCTATCGTCGGTTTCATTATAGGACGGGGATCGTTAAGATATTATGAAAAATGATGAGCATTTTGGATGTATTTGACTAAAATGCAACTCACGCTTCGCCTTTATCGGAAATCATAGACGTGCTGCTCGTACTTCCAGATGGCCGCGTTTATTAAGAAAATATTAAGAAAAATGGACTATGCTGAACATATCCTTGTTACATTCAACCCGTCAACAGGGACTACGCATGAAACTCGCCCGCGGCGCTTGAAGCCGTGGGCCATTTTTCGAATAGAATGGATATGAAAAATGAGTGTGGTTGTTTCGATAAGCAAAGTATTGGACAATGACGCCCGCATAAAGAGCTACCGCCAGGGGAAGCATCACAAATACGTCATCGAATTGAAGGAAGGATGGTTTTTCAAGCCAGAAAGAGAGCTTAACAGGGTGGGCTATTTCAACTCCATTCGTGAATACCAAGAAGCTGTAACCGTTTCTACTCGCATCAATAACGATGTACGTTTCAAAGCGAGGGAGGAGAATAGGACGCGGCGCATTCCCAAGCCTATAAAGCTTGAAGAGCCCTTAAAGTTGGGGATGCCTTCACGAACGAGTGCGCTTCTGGCAAAGCTGATTTCGACATGCTTTGAGTTAAACCGCGACGATTTTCATATCTGGTTTGAGTTTATGGGACACGTCTCGGGAATTGTCGTCAAGTGGACACATGGTGGTTATGATGAGAGAAGAGGCAAGGACGGCAACCTGCTTATATACCTTGATCGTGGTCTCGGCGTCGATAAAGAGATCGAATCCGCCATCGAGGCGGTTTCGCGGGCATCGCAGGACAATGATGAAATTATCGAAACGATGTGGCGCAACCGTGAAGCACGAGAACGAAAGAATCTGATTCATACACAAAAGAAAAGCACAGCCAACATTAACATGACGGAAGACAGCGGGGACACATTCGGCAATTGAAGCCGTCTTCGAGAAAGGACGGCTGCGACCGCATCGGGCGATTGTGGAACGCGTTTGCCCTGCCGCCTCGGTGCTTATTACCGGCGCGCGGGATTGTAACAGCGCTTAGAAGCCTATCCTGCGGTCCGTATCCCAAGCCATCCGCGAGGCGCTGCTTCCAGCAATCGGACACTGCGCGGACATTGCTACGCAGATCGTCGGGGCGGTAGCCCCGGCGCATCTTCGGCGCGCTCCGCTTGCCGTCCGCCGCCCCTATGCGTGATCTGTTCATCCGTCATGGCGCGTCCCTGTCCTCCTTTGCCTTGCCGCCCTCTTTCCCCATAGCAGCACCGACTGCGGCAAGGCAAGCGCCGACAACCGGCCTGTCCACGCCGAAGTGGGGCGCACAGGTGGTCCGGCGTGGCCGCGCGGGCCCAAAGTGGACCGGGATTGGGGCGCGCTGGGGCGTAAGGGCAAGATGTGGAAAACGCGCAAAATGCGGGGCAAGAAAAATCAAACACTTACGAGATCGCGCGCCGATTTGAGGTAAGCGTTTAGCCTCGGCCGCCTTGTAAAATTTTCCTGTAGCGTCAGGATGATGTCGGCGATAGCGGGCGAAGTGTCCACTATCGTTAGTGGACACCATCATGGGGCTAACAGGGATGACGGGCAGGCATAAGCGGCGTTTTTGGAGCGATGAAGAGAAACGGATGATCGTGGCGCAGTGTGCTGTGCCGGGGGTATCGGTGTCTCAGGTCGCGCGGCGTTATGACGTGAACGCCAATCTGGTGTTTACCTGGCGGCGCGACACGCGTTATGCAGCGCCACCAGAAGAGAGGGACGCGGCCGCGTTTTTGCCCGTGA
>CAKZKV010000324.1 GCA_937124505.1 uncultured Alphaproteobacteria bacterium | reverse complement strand
CAGAGTTTCGGCGGTGTCCAGATAGTTTTCGCCCTTACTGTCTGAACTTTGGGAGCTCACTGACGTGGTGTCCATGCCCAGATGCTTGCCGGAGAGATCAAAACTGGACATGGTGCGGGTAGAGGGTTCAAAGAACGCGTTAATCATCGTCCGCCCCTTGTTCAAATCCAGCTTCTCGGTCTTTGCCTCACGAAAGACACGGGCGATCCCTAAAATCAGGTCAATATCTTCAAGTGTGAGCTGGTCAATGGAATAGAGGTCAAAAACGGAAAGGTCTTTATTCTGACGGGCATCTTTCAGTTTTACATCGGCGTTTTTCATCAGGTATCTATCAAACGCACTGGCAGAATTTTGTCAATATAAAATCCGGAAAAAGCGGTGACGTTCCCCGTCTTTTATGCTTTAACACGCATATGTTTTCAACGGAGATACCACAGGAAGCCGCACTGGTGATTCACCCCATCCTGCCTAAAAGCGAACGGGATGAAGATTATTTGCGGGAGCGCCTTGAAGAAGCCGCAGGTCTGGCACGCGCCATCAATTTAGACGTTCTGGATGTGTACAGCGTTAACGTCTCAAAAATCTCACCGGCCAATTTGCTGAGTAAGGGCGTCATTGAAAAGATCGCGAGGCAAGTGGAAGAGCTTGAACCAAACGTTGTGATTATGGATGCAACGCTTTCTCCCGTACAACAACGCAACCTTGAGAAGCTGTTTAATGCCAAGGTCATCGACCGCACAGGCCTGATCCTTGAAATTTTCGGGGAACGCGCCCAGACGAAGGAGGGACGGATTCAGGTTGATCTGGCTTTGCTGGAATATCAACGCTCCCGCCTGGTGCGGGCCTGGACGCACCTGGAACGGCAGAGAGGCTCCACAGGTTTTGTCGGCGGCCCCGGTGAAACCCAGATCGAGCTGGACCGGCGGATGATCGGCGACAAAATCACCAAGCTGAAAAAAGAGCTGGAGGAGGTGCGCCGCACGCGTAATCTCGCTAAATCCAAGCGGGAGAAAGTGCCGTTCCCGGTTGTTGCTCTGGTCGGCTATACCAATGCCGGGAAATCAACTCTGTTCAATCACCTGACAGGGGCGAATGTTTACGCGGAAGACCTGCCGTTTGCCACACTTGACCCGACTATGCGCAAGCTAAAACTCAAAAGCGGGCAGGAGATTATCCTCTCCGATACGGTCGGCTTTATTTCCGACCTGCCAACCCATCTGGTCGAAGCTTTCCGCGCCACGCTGGAACAGGTTATCGAAGCCGATATTATCCTCCATGTCCGTGATATTTCCCGCCCCGATCATGAACGTCAGGCCGCAGATGTGATCGGGATTCTGGAGAGCCTTGGCGTGGAATATGAAACAGACGGACGCATACTCGAAATCTGGAATAAAATTGACAAACTGGAAGACGAGTCCTTTGCCGAAATCAACCGCAAAGCCAAATTCAAAGAGAACGTCTGTCCTGTCTCGGCCATCACAGGGGAGGGGTTTGAAAACCTCTTTTCCGCTCTCAATGAGCTTCTTTCACGCGGATATGTTGAAACGGAACTGCATGTCCCCATTACAGATGGAAAGACTCTCTCATGGCTTTATGAACATGCGGAGGTGAGGGAACGGAAGGACGAAGAAAAACAAATTACGCTCAAACTGCTGATTTCTAACTCCAATTTGAAAAAATATGAACAACTGAAAAACCTGCCGCGCAAGTGACATCAAGCGAATGGCTTGGTTTGCTGGTGAGGGGGCATTGTTTTTATCACTCACGCAAAGAGCGCAAAGAAAGTGCCACGAGCCGCAAAGCAAATAACATTTCCTGTCATTTCGACGACCAGCGGGAGGAGAAATCTCTCAAACAATCAGGAGATTTCCCGCTATCGCTCGAAATGATACCCTTTTGCATTCAAAGCGTGAGCAGGCATCCGAGGCGAGCCGCACGGAGCGTACATAAGGTACGTGAGTACGGCGAGACCGATGGATAACGAACTCACGCAAAGAATGCGAATTGGTATGACAAAACACATGGCGTCCTTTGCATTATCATGGCGATCATCGCGTGAACGTTTTTGCATGATTCCCCCGCTGTAAAAAATTGACGGGTGGTAAGATACCGTTTAATTCATTGATTTTAAGGGCATATTGCACTATAGTAATCGCGTGATAGGTTCCTATAGAAACTTTTCACCCCCCCCTCCCTCAAAACTCTGGAACAAACTGAGCATATATATTTTATTATTTAATAACAACAGGTTAGAACACAAAAAACATGACATTTCCAAGAGTAGGTATTGGCGTTTTACTGTTTAATCAGGAGCAAAAACTTCTGATGGGGCAGAGAATTGGCTCTCACGGCGCTGGAAGCTGGTGCGTCCCTGGCGGTCATCTGGAATACCTTGAAACGCCCGAAGAGTGTGCTGCGCGGGAAACTCTGGAAGAAACAGGTCTGGTGATTGACAATATTAAACCGCTGTCGTTCACCAACGATTTTTTTGAAAGAGATGGAAAAACGCTGCATTACATCACCATTTACTGTATTGGCCGGATTGTAGAGGGATCACCGGTTCTTAAAGAACCACACAAATGTCTGGGCTGGGAATTTTTTGACTGGGAGAATTTACCTGCGCCTTTGTTTCTGGATTATACCAAGGTCACGACAAAAGAAGATATTGCCGCTTATTTGAGCGAGTAAATAATATAGAAACTATTGCAAGAACCCTTGCTTTGTCATCCTGAGCAAAGCGAAGGATCTCTAATAAGAGGGTATTATTTTATTCTGAAATAACTTATAAAAAAAACCATGCAAAATATTTCTCCCGGAAAAATCGAAACCATCATTCGCGAAACGTCTGCAAAATACATCATCCCTCGTTTCCAAAGTCTGAAAGACCATGAAATCAACACCAAATCAGGCCCGGAAGATCTGGTCACAGCAGCGGACATTGAAACGGAAATTGCCCTGACAGACATCTTTCAAAAAGAATTCCCCGGCTGCGCCGTCATGGGCGAAGAGTCTGTTTCCAGAGGAGATATTTCTATTGAAGAGACCTTTGCCAATGACCCGGAAATGCTATGGGTCATTGACCCGGTTGACGGTACATGGAATTTTGCCCACGGCTCGCCGATTTTCGCCTGTATGATTGCGCTGCAATATAAAGGTGAAACGGTCATGAGCTGGATTTACAATGTCATGAAAGACGAATTCGCCTATGCAGAAAAAGGGCAGGGCGCATTTTATGCAGGTGAGAAAGTTTCCGTTTCCAATCCGAAGCCGGTTGAAGAATGTCACGGCTTTGCCGGACGTTACTACGCCCCGAAAGCCTATAAACAAATCTGGCAGGAAAAAGAGCAACTG
>CAKZKV010000323.1 GCA_937124505.1 uncultured Alphaproteobacteria bacterium | reverse complement strand
GCATTAAGTATGAAAGAAACCGGGAGTCTGGTGCAGGATACATTAGTAGCGACTGTGATGTCGAACCTGGGGCTGGAGCGTTTTTGTCAGGCGCAAGAGATCAACTTTATCCGTACGCCGGTGGGGGACCGCTATGTGGTCGAGGAAATGCGCGCCCATGGCTATAATCTGGGTGGGGAGCAATCCGGTCATATGATTTTATCGGATTTCAGTACGACCGGGGATGGCCTGATGACCGCGCTTCAGGTGTTGCATTTATTGAAGAACAGCGGTCAAAAATCATCCGAATTGCTGAATGTATTTACGCCCCTGCCGCAATTATTGAAGAATGTCCGCTATGAAAACGGCAATCCGTTGGAAGATGCCATGGTTCAAAGCAATATCGAGCAAATCAGGCAGGAACTCAATGATCATGGCCGCGTTCTGGTGCGTGCATCGGGCACGGAGCCTGTGATCCGCGTGATGGCGGAGGGGGACGACCATCAGGAAATCGAAAGTGCGGTCGATAAAATTTGCAATGCTATTGAAGAGGCCTCTAAAACAGCCTAAAAGACATTATGCCTGCGAACTTACTCCCGAACGGTCTGGTTGACCTGCTGCCTGAAACCGCTGAAAAAGAGGCGGATGCCATTCATGCGCTGATGAGCTTTTTCAAATCCTGCGGCTACCGCCGGGTGAAGCCGCCTCTGATCGAATTTGAAGAAACCCTGTTGCAGGGGCCGGGGCAGGCGACAAGCAAGCATATGTTCCGCATGATGGACCCGAAATCCCAGAAAATGATGGGGCTGCGGGCCGATATCACGCCGCAGATTGCGCGGATTGCCGCCACGCGTTATGAGAAAAAAGATTATCCCCTCAGATTTTCCTATGCAGGGGACATCCTGCATGTCAAAGGCACGCAGTTGAATCCCGCCCGCCAGATGACGCAGGTTGGCTGCGAACTGATCGGGGATGAGCGCATTGAGGCAGACATTGAATGTATTATGACGGCTCTGAGAGGTTTTTATGAAATCGGCCTGCGCACTTTGACGCTGGACATGACGTTACCCGCGTTATTGCGGGATGTTCTGGGCGAAAACGGTCATCCTGAGCTATTTAAAGCGCTTGAGCAGAAAAATCTGGAACAGATAGAAGATCTCGGCGGAGCGTACAAAGAATTATTGCTGGCGCTGGTGTCTATGACAGGTGTGATTGAGCAGGACATGAAAACTCTGGAAGGGATTGAAATTCCTGAGCGTGGAAAGGCGGATTTGCAGAGATTGCAGGACGTTGTTAAAGCGGTGCAGAGCAGGCTGGCTGAAGAAGGCATGGAGGACGTTGTTCTGACCATTGACCCGACGGAGCACAGCTTTTTTAACTATCATCGCGGGATTTCCTTTACCATTTACACGAGAGGGGTGCGGGAAGCTGCCGGGCGCGGCGGACGCTACGATTTTGAAACGGACAGCGGTATGCAAAGTGCCATCGGCTTTACGATTTACATGAATGGACTCAGGAAGGTTGAACTGAATTTAGATGCATCCTGACAGTTTGCTTTGAAAATGTCAGGATGCAAAAAAAACAACAAAAAAAGAAAGATAAAACATGACCAACGTAACAGTAATAGGTGCCCAGTGGGGGGATGAGGGAAAAGGCAAGATTGTGGACTGGCTGTCCAGCCGTGCGGATGTCGTGGTGCGTTTTCAGGGCGGACATAATGCCGGGCATACGCTGGTGATTGATGAAAAAGTCTACAAGCTGCACTTGCTGCCCTCCGGGATTGTCCGGAAAAAGAAAGTCTCCGTGATTGGCAACGGCGTGGTGATTGACCCGTGGGCGTTGTTACAGGAAATTGACGATGTCCGGGCGCAGGGTGTTGAAATTACACCGGAAAATTTGAAAATTGCCGATAATGCCAACCTGATCATGCCGGTTCATGCGGCGATGGACGAAGCTTTGGAAGCCGCGCGCGGCAAAGAAAAACTGGGCACGACCAAGCGCGGGATCGGCCCGACCTATGAGGACAAGGTAGCGCGGCGCGGCATTCGGGTTTGTGATCTGCGCGATAAGGCGTTGTTGCGGGACAAGCTGGAAAAGCTGATGGTGCATCATAACGCCTTGCTGAAAGGGCTGGGCGCGGAGACGATTAACCCTGAGGAGATTTATAACAAGGTACTGGACATCTCGGACGAGGTTTTAAGCTATGCCACGCAAGTCTGGCGGGTGCTGGATCAGGCACGCCGCGATGGGAAAAAAATCCTCTTTGAAGGGGCGCAGGGCGTGATGCTGGACGTGGATCACGGAACCTACCCGTTTGTGACCTCTTCCAATATTGTCGCGGCGCAGGCGGCCACAGGGTCGGGCGTTGGGCCAAAAGCCATCGGGACGGTGCTGGGGATTACCAAAGCCTATACAACGCGTGTGGGAACCGGGCCTTTCCCGACAGAGCAAATAAATGAGATTGGGGATCGTTTGGGGGAGCGCGGTCATGAATTCGGCACGACGACCGGGCGCAAGCGCCGTTGTGGGTGGTTCGACGCGGTGGCGGTCGGGCAGGCCGTGACGCAGAGCTCACAGACGCTGCCTTTTTTCTGGTCGAATT
>CAKZKV010000322.1 GCA_937124505.1 uncultured Alphaproteobacteria bacterium | reverse complement strand
GCCCGCCCCATCAGCACACGCGCATCGCGCGGATTTTTCTTATAGAGTTGATCATAGAAACCCAGCGCAGAATCATAACGTCCAAGACTTAAAGCACGTTTTGCGGAAACCAGTAATGACTGGTCTTCACCCGGATCAAAATCTTTTTGCACATAAACAACCTTACCCGCAGGCTTGGCAATTGGATCCATCTTTTCCGGTGCGGTCGGCTGGACACCACGGCGAACCGGCATGCTATCATAAAAAACATCCGGTGTTTTCTGTGGGTCAATGACTGGTAAGCTGTTTCCATTTTCCTCAGATTCAGCATTGGCCTGGTTAATCATATTCTGGATATTCGCCAGTTGGCGGTCCAGATCATCCAGAGATTCCTGTGAAGGCGGTTGCGCGGAAACACCAACTGGTGGGGAATCGGGCATAAGGATATTATCCTGCGCCTGAACAGGGGATGTCATAGCCAATAATGCAACAGCACTGCTTGCCAAAAACAAATTCTTACTTTTTTTCACAAAAACAAATGGATACCCCATCTTCTCAACCTATCTTTATAACCAATATGACTATACCAAACTTTTTAGCGCGCGTGAATCTTTAAGCCGCCACTTTTTCCTTTTTTATTACTTCTAAAAATGCCCGCTCCAAAGACGACTTATTATATTGTTTCATTAAATCGTCCGGCGAACCATAAAATTGAATGGTTTTATTGTGTAATACTGCAACAGTATCACATATTTCATGAAGATCTGACAAAATATGAGAGCTCAAAAACACAGTTCGTCCCTCTTCTCTCAGTCTGACAATATTTTCCTTTACACAAACCCGGGCCTTAGGATCCAAGCCACTCATAGGCTCATCCAGAATCAGAAACTGGCATCCTGTGAGAATCGTGGCAATCAATCCCAGCTTCTGCCGCATCCCCTTTGAGTAGGTATTCACACTCCTTGAAAGAACAGCCGAATCAAGCTCCAGACTTTTTGCAGCTTCATCCATCTCCGCTTCGGAAATTTTCTTTTGGTATAACGTGCCCGAAAAACGAATAAATTCCCGGCCACTTAAAAAAACAGGAGGTTCAAAACGCTCCGGCAAATAGGCAATATGCTTTTTTGCGTTTTGTGACAAAAGCTGAGAGCCATCAGAATCAAAAAAAGAAATTCTTCCTTTAAGGGGATGACGCAGCCCAAGAATGGTTTTGATCAGCGTTGTCTTGCCTGCACCGTTCAGACCGATTAAACCAAACGTTTTTCCAGATAAAACGTTAAGGTTAACGGCTTCTAATGCAGAGAACCGGCCATAAGCAACGTCAAGATTTTCGATTTCAAGCATAGCTATAGCTGATTTTCCTCAGTATGAGAGCCCGTCAGGAACAAACGGCTATCAAGATTAAATCGTTCATTTGGTCTTAGGCGAATCGGAAAGATACGGTTGGTGTAGGCATCGTACCATTTGATATCAATGTATTCTTCATGAACTTTCAAATCAAAAACTTCTTCCGGGATAGCGTTTGGCAAGATACGACGACCATTCAACCAAATTGTCCAGTCATCCTCGCCATTAAACACAATCCCCCCCAATGCCAGTTCCCGAACACCGGGGTCTTTCGGTTGCCCATCATCTGAATCAAACCCCATGGCGGTCGCATTCAACCCACCAATCGCATCTTTTAACAAGGCAAGGGTTTCCGGCGTAAAAAAGAGAGAGGGAATCTCGTCCACCGGCGTATCGTCCTGCACAGACAAAGGAATAAATGCAGGTTTTTCAGCCGGAACCTCGCCCTCATCAGGCAAAGCATTCTCTATTGTCACCACATCTTCTGACAGTGGTATAAAGTCAGCTTCTACTGATTCCTGCGCAACAGCAGAAAGCGTAACGCCCGCTACAAATAAAGAGGCCAATATAAAATTAAACAGGATGCGAATCATTAGCGGTTCCTCAATCCTAAACACTCAACACTATCTTTTTTCACAATCGTATACCAAGTCATAGAAATATTTGTTCTCATCAAGGGCACTTCCTTCCCTGTTCCAATTTCCTGTAACACACCTCGCGTCACATCACGTATGCGATTCACATCCAGACTTTCCAGCACAAGATAACCTGGCAACTTGCGGATAAGATAATCTAAAAAGGCATACATGCTGACAGCTTCGTAAGATTCCGTATCAACAACAACAGGGCTTCCAAGAAGAATGTAAGAAGAATCTTTCAAATCTTTATTCACGTAACATACAGGAGGAGAGACTTTAAAACGTCCGCCAATAATACCCGATAAACGCATCGCCTCATCAACAGCATCGCGCACAATATCCCGCTCCTGTTTTTCAAAGAATCCGGCTTTTTTCAGAACAGCGAATTCATCTTTCTTCTCCCGGGTGTATTGAAGCTCGTCTTCAATATCCAGATTGTCATTCTTGGTTTTTGTTAATTCGTTTTTTGTTGCCGTCAGTTTTTTCTCGTCACTTTTAACGCTAGGCTTCAAAAACAGTTCGGTGTAGCCCGCCAGAACAGCTACAGCAACAAACAAGACCACAAGCAAGGTCATTTTTTTCTTACTGACGTATTGCATATCCAACATTATACAGCCCCCCGAATCTCTATGACTGCCGTATTATCGGTCTCCAGTTCCGGTTTACTATTTTGCGCGCCAATGCGTCCTTCGACATCAACATCGTAGTTTCGGTCCCGTACAGCCTTTGCGATTGTAATCTGGTAATCAGGCAATCTGTCTTGTAATTCCCGCACAAGATTAGTCAAGATCAGTTGAGCTTCTTCCTGAGGAACACTGGCAGAAAACGTCATACTCATTCTGGAGTAAAGCTGGTAACCCTCTCCATTATTCTGTGCCGGCTGATTAAATTCACCAAAATTATTTCCCTGCCCTTTTGGAACAGCGTTCAAATTTTCAAAGTGAATTTCATCATTTTCCCCATGACGAATGACAATATCATCAATACTGAGGACAGGCCCCAGAGCATAAGAAACCTTCTTCAAAACCTCAAACGGCTTCAATGCATAAGAATTCAACTCCTCTTCAGCCGCAAAAGCGCCTTTATAGAGTCGGATATCGTAGCCTTCCTTTTCTTTCTCATCCAACAGAAGCGCATACTGAGCCTTTTCTTTTTTCAAATCAGACTGCCTCTGCCCCAGTTCGGAACGAATACTTAAATATGACATACTGTTGATAGCTGCCTGATAGCCGAACCAACCGCAACCTGCCAACGCGACGAACAACAGGGCATTCGCAACCAGACGCGGTCGGGTTGCTTTTTCAAAGCTATCAACCGGAAGAGGCAGAGTATATTTCATCGTCTGCCCGGCCCAAGCTACATACAAAACGTCAGCGAACTCTTCTTCTTGCTCAACATTCACCTTCACGCCCGCCAGAGATGCCGCTTCATTCACTGTCAGAGCAAACATATTGACGGTTTCTTCCAGAAAGTACCGCTCTATATCTTCATTGGCACCGTCGGGGCTTACCATCACAATATCAATACCATCCTTGGCGTCGTAGCCCAATCGAGTCAGGTAACTAATCGTGACCTTATATTCCTGGAACATACTTTGCGCCCAAGCTTCCGTATTTTCCTGAGACTCTGAAAATGGCGTCATACGCGTCAGAGCCAGTTCCCCATCTTTTGTTACGATTTGACGCAAGCTGCCACTGCCATGCTGCCCCATAAACAGCGTCCAACGTGATTTTTGCTTATGATTTGGAAGCTTCTTCACAATCTTCGAGATCAATCCAACCCCTTCGATGGGCAAAAGATACAACCCGCTGATCGGCAACCCGGAGGCAACCACAGCCCGAAGCAAAGATGAGATCAATTCAGAAGATGGAACTGCGGCAAATAAATAAGGGGAGGATTTCAATCCCTTCCCTTCCCCCTTAGCTTTTGAGGCCTGCAATGCCATCGCCGACCGCATCTTGAAATTTGGAAAGGTAATCGCAACCTTACGTTTAATAACATTGCTTTTGTCAACAATACTGACTTTCGGCACCATTTCCTTACGGTAGTGCTGCTCCACCATATCATAGAGAATAACAATCGGACGCCGCGGGCAGTCCCGCTTTAGAGTATCCACTAATTTGACTTCAAAATCAGGCGTCAGCCAAGCCAATTGATCAATAAAACGTATCCCGCCACCAGTGACGTTATAAATCACAATACCCTCATCGCCGACAAGCAGGATATTTTTTGACTGACCGGGAAAGGGAATAGGAAGACTCATATTATTTTGCCATAAATTTACCTAGGTTACCGTAGATGGGCGCGAAACAGCCTGCAATAATCCAAAATAGTATAACCCCAAGGACTGCCGTTAGCAACGGCTGGATCATGGCAACCAGTGCGTCAACAGCTTCATTCACATCATTCGTATAAAATTCACCCACATGCTCCAGCACTTCTGTCAGGTTACCGGACTCTTCACCGACCTTGACCATCCTGACCACCATACTGGGAAATTCGCCGGATGCATTAAACGATTCGGACAAGGGACTTCCTGTTTTCACATAGGTCGTCACATTATCCAGGGCTTCTTTAATCGCCAGATTGTTAACGGTCTGCTTGGCAGATTCAAGAGATTTCAAAACATCTACACCACTGGCAAACAGCGCTGCAAATGTTTGGGAGAAACGTGCAATACTGATTTTGCGAATCAGGTTCCCAACCACAGGAATACTTAAATACATCAGATCAAACCGGTAGCGAATATTCTCCGATGAACGCCGCAGTGCGGTTATAATCAGAAAAACAATCACAGGAAACGGCAGAATGATCCACCAGTACGCGCCAAAGAAGTTGGTCGTTGCAATCAGGGCATGTGTAAACCACGGAATCTCCAGATCCATCAGATCCTTCATATTTTTGATAAACTTCAGAATTTCGGGAACCACAAACAACATCAAAACCGTGATCGCCCCAAACACCGCAACCCCGGTAACAATTGGCATGGTTATGGCTTTTTTGACTTTACGGTTAATAGAATCACGCCACTTCAAATATTTGATCAACTGACGATAGGAGGACACCATATCCCCGGTTTCTTCCCCCGCGGCAATCAGAGAAATATACAAATTCGGAAATATCTTTGGATGACGCGCCAAGGCCTCGGAAAGAGAGGTTCCTTCATTCACATCACGATAAACTTCCGACATCAAATCGCGAAGACGGGGATTTTCCGTCGTATCACGAATATCACCCAACGAATCAAGTAACGGAACAGAGGCTCCTTGCAACTGCTCCAGATGTACGAACAACTGGATCATATCGCGCGTAGAAACCCCCTTGGCCATCAAAGGAATATTTGCGCGCTTGCCACCCATTTGATTACAGGTCACAAGTTCCAGGTTTACCAACTGGAGTTGTTTATACAGATCCGCCTCACTGGCAGCCGCGATCACGCCACTGACAGGACGACCTTTCTGGTTAATAGCCTTGTACTTATACTTGTTTATGACTTATTCCTCGAATTTAATAAACACTACTCTTTGTAAACATCAACGACTTTGGCGACTGCCTCAATACTTGTAAGACCATCAAGTATTTTCAGAATGCCATCATCTTTCATACTTTTAAAGCCTTTTTCGACAGCCTTGTTTTTAATCTCTGCTTTCGATTTACCTTCCGCCAGTAATTCGTCCAGATCTTCATCCATCATTAATATCTCCGCAACAGCGACCCGGCCCTTATATCCTGTGCCTCCGCAGACTGGACAGCTATTCTCCCCCTGGGGGCGGCGATAGATTCGAGGAGCTTCCGCCGGATCAACCCCCAGAATGTTACATTCTTCCTCATCCGGTGTATATTCTTCCTTGCAGGCACTGCATAACCTTCTGGTCAAACGCTGGGCAAATATAGCTATAATGGCTCCTGCCAACATACCAGGCTTCAAATTCAGATCCAAAAGACGCGGCAAAGCCCCAAACGAATCATTTGTGTGCAGCGTCGAATAAACCTGGTGACCCGTCATAGCAGCTTTTAAGGCCATGTTTGCCGTTTCCCCGTCCCGAATCTCCCCGATAAAGATAATATCCGGGTCCTGCCGCAGAAGCGCTTTAATACCATCCGCAAATTCCAGAACCCCCTCTTTGACATGGGTCTGGCGAATCATCGGCAAAGAATATTCCACCGGATCTTCCAATGTCTGAATATTAACTTCCACGCTGTTAATTTCATTCAGCATTGAATACAGGGACGTTGTCTTACCCGATCCCGTTGGCCCCGTCACAATAATAATTCCTTCCGGTCGTGACTGTGCGGATTTGATTTTTCTTAGATTTTCAGGACTGAACCCCAAATCCCCGAGAGGCATAATACTCTCACTCTGGTCTAGTACCCGCAAAACAATATTTTCACCGAAAACCGTGGGCAGGGAAGATACACGGAAATCAACGCGCTTGCCACCGACACCCAGCTCAAAGCGCCCGTCCTGTGGTGAGAGTTTATCGGCAATATTCATTTCCGACATAATTTTCAGGCGTTGCGCAATCCCGTTCCAATGCTGTCTGTGCAGAATCTGGGCCGTATGCAGCACACCATCAATCCGATAACGCAAGCGGACAAAATTTTCTTCCGGCTCAAAGTGCAGGTCAGACGCCCCTATTTTCACAGCATCAAAGACAAGGGCATTCACAAGACGCACAATCGGGTGCGTGAAAGCGTCTTCCTCATTCAGTTGCGCCACTTCATCCGGATCAAAGCCTTCATTTTCCAGCTCTTTCAGAATATCTTTGATAGAACTGGCATAACCGTATGTCGCATCAATCGCATCCGAGAGAATTTTCGCCGTCGTCACAAGCGGTTTTAATTCGAGATTTTTCGGCAGATGCTGACGTAGCGTGTCCAATGCGACCACATCATAAGGGTCTGACATGGCAACGTAAATTTTGTTATCAGCTCGGAAAACCGGCATCATGTTATGCCGCAAGGCCGTTTTCTTATCGATCATGGAGAGACAATCACCATCCACAATCGTCGTCTTTGGATCAAAAACGTCAAAACCAGAACTTTCAGCCAGAAAGACAGATAAGGTTTCTTCGTCAATAAAGCCCAGGTCAACAAAGATTTGCCCTAAAAGCTTGCCTGTCAGCTTTTTTTCCTGCAAGGCCACGTTGAGTTGGTCTTGCGTAATCAAGCCTGATTCTATAAGGCGATCGCCGATCCGCCCTTTAGAATGATCGTCCTCGTTGGAAGAATCTTCCCCCAAATCAGCCGCCATAATTCCACCCATACTCGGGCCAGCGCGTCCAGCACTCCGCGCGTCCAGATTTCTATGGCTTCTCATACTGGATAGCGCACTCGCCTTTTTTTCAGGTTCCTTTGCAGGAACAAGGCTTTTCTCTTCAGGCAGTGCGTCTTCTATCTCAAATTCGATCTCGTCGCTCTCGTCCAACATATGCTCTTTATTGAATATATTCTTTATTGATTTCATTATAAGAATAGTTATTTCTCACAACTATACCGCAGAAAGGGTTAAAAAACTAAAAAGATTTGGGAAAACAGTTAGTTATATGTAAAAGAGGGTGTCAGTTTACACCCAGCTTTTCCTGTAATGAGGAAGAAGACGTTGTATATTGAAACCTTAATTTCTTATCTGGATAAACATATTTAAAAGCCTGCTGCGCCATCAGGGCCGCCTCATGGAATCCCGATAGAATCAGTTTTAGTTTTCCCGGATAATGATTAATATCTCCGATGGCAAAAATACCGGGCGTATCCGTCTCGAACTTTTCCGTATCAACCGGGATAAGGTTTTCATGTAAATTCAGGCCAAAATTGGCAATCGGCCCCAGCTTCATGGTCAAACCATAAAATGCAAGAAAGCGGTTACATGCCAGATCATAAGGCTCTGCTCCTTTTGGTCGGATCGTTACAGCGCTGATCTGGGTTCCCTCCCCTTTTAACTGGTCCAGCGCCCCGATATGAAGCTGGATCTTCCCCTGCTCAACCAGTGTCCGCATTTTATTGACACTATCCGGGGCGGCGCGAAAATCGTCACGACGATGCACCAGAGCAACGGAATTGGCAATAGGCTGTAAATTCAGCGTCCAGTCCAGCGCCGAATCTCCGCCTCCGGAAATGACAATGTCTTTTCCCTTAAAGTCTTCCATCTTACGCACAGCATAAAAGACAGACGCATTTTCAAATTGCTCCAACCCGTCCAGTGCCGGCTTTTTAGGAACAAAAGACCCACCGCCCGCAGCGATACAAACAACCGGCGCTTCCAGAATCGTTCCTGTATCTGTGGTCAACTGCCAGTTTCCGTTTTCAAGCTTTTGCAGCTTTTCCGCCATCTGATTGTAATGAAACACGGGGGAGAACGGCTCAATCTGCTCTAGCAGCCTGTCTGTTAATTCCTGACCGCTGATGACCGGATAAGCCGGAATGTCATAGATCGGCTTTTCAGGGTATAGTTCCGCGCACTGACCACCGGGCTTATCGAGAATATCAACCAAATGGCATTTCATATCCAGAAGACCAAGCTCAAAAACGGCGAACAGGCCGACCGGCCCGGCCCCGATAATTATAACATCTGTTTTATGTGCGCTTGTCATAGGAAATATCTTGATACAAAAAGGAGGCGTTCAAATCAAGCCCTCCGTATGTCTTAACGCAACACATGTTTATACAGTGCGGTCACATTTTCTTTAAAAACCTCTTTTGTAAACCCCTGTTCATAAGCTTTCCGGCCATTATGTGTGAGATGCTTTTGCAAATCTTTATCTTTTAGAACACGATTCACAGCATCAGCAAAACCGGCGCGGTCATCAATATCCACCAGCAGTCCGGTTTCTTCGTGATGCACATACGCCCTGGGCCCCGGTGCTTTAGTCGCCAACAAGGGAGTCCTCGTAGCCCACGCTTCCAGAATCACCGCCCCAAACGAATCATTACGGGAGGGAAAAACGCAAATATCGGCGGCAGCCAGTAACGCTTCCCGGTCTGTTCTCCATCCCAGAAACCGGACTCGTTCCTGTAATCCAAGATCAACCGTTTGCTGTTTTAATTCTTGTTCCTGAGGCCCCGTCCCTGCCAGCCAGAGATAGGCGTCCGGGATATCCACCAGCGCCTCCAGCAACATATCCAACCCCTTCACCGGGTGCAGCCGTGCCAGAGACAGCAAAACAGGCACATCCTCCGGCGTGTCAAATTCCGCACGGCTCACAGGCGCCACTTCCTGACACTCCGTGTAAATATGCAGGACATGCACCCTGTCAACGCCAACCCCGTGAGAGATAATATGATCCGCCACATCTTTTGTCACAGCGACATGATGGTCGCAGTTTTTGTAGTATTTGGGATGATAATAAGCACCATACCACCCCAGATTAATATGCTCTCCCTTTACGGCGAAGGAGGCCGCCCGCCCCAGCCAGTGATGCACGATATCAGGATGATACTCCTTCAACAGACGTTTTAGTTTTTGCTGCGTGGAACAATAAAGATTTTTATCAAAGGAAGCGGTTTCAACCGTTATTCCCAATGCTTCAATGGCCGCCAGACGCTCCTGATTTTTGTTTCTGGTCAGAGCATACTGCGAATGTCCCGTTTCATGAATGGCACGCAACGCATCCAGATAAAATCCCTCCGCGCCCCCGACGGAGGCCCCGGCCATCACTTGAAGAATGTTCATTCTGCGGAATCAGATACTTTTTTATCTTCTGTGTTCACCTCAGCGGTTTTTTCCGGATCAGCAGACATAGCTTTCAATTCCGTTGTCGTCTGATCCATCAAATCTTTAAGCTGCTTTTCCGTTAAATCCATACTGTCCATGAGAGACTTACAAGCTTCATGCGTGGTTACAGGAACTTTATTCAATTTGGCATCCCGCTCCTCAAAGGCGGCCTGCACATGGTCCAGCAACATCGTCACGCGAACCGTCGGGCGGAAGTTTTGACGTTGAATGGCATCTTTTAACGCCACATCCGCAACAGCCAGTTTTGGCAAAATCTGATCGTTCCAGTTCTGGAAGCGCGCTGTTATTTCTTCTTGCAAATCAGGATTTCTCTCCCCACAGCTTTTGACAGCCGCTTCTATATCGCTGCGAATCACCTGCACACTGCGAATAACTCCAAATTCCTGACGGATTTTATAAATATATTCTGCCTGATGCGGCTCCAGCCCACTTAACAAACCCGCCGTGTATTCTTCCAGCTTATGCAATTTCGGCCCTGCTTTGAGGACAGGCACAGGAGCAGCGTCTTCCTGTTGATCCGTCATCTCGGATGATGGATCTTCACCGGCCGGAAAACTTTGCGGCGCAATACTTTCCTGATCAGCCGCCAAAACAGGACTTCCCAGAGTAATCAAGGCCAGAGAGGAAACAACGAGGTAAGAATTTTTTAATACTTTTAACATAGATTATCCTTTAATTCGAACAGGCACGTATTCAAACATAAAACGAAACAAAGATAAAAGAAAGTTTTCGTTTGATTTTAAGAAGGACGTCCCGGTAAAAAAATGCCGCCGGGAAAACCCGGCGGCCTTGAGGGGATATCTTGATAGTACATTCAAAGTACAGCGGGGTTAGTAGATATGAATGTCATCAAGATCAGCACAAATAAAACTTAAAGAACTAAAACTTTTCCTTCCATTATCCCTTGTCGTCCATAATTTCTGTCGTCCGATACGGTGATTTGTTCTCTCTCTTCATCACCCTATAAATTCAGCTTACAACTATTTTCGTAAAAACGATGTAAAATTTACATAAAATTTTATGCAAATTCTCAAAAAATTTACAAAAAAAATTCCTGATGATTTTTCCAGCTCGTTTTGATACTGTCCTGCCATGTTAAAACTCTCCCAAAATGGTGACATTCATACCTTTCGCGTGCTGGATTTGTTACAGCAGGTCAACCAGAGAAAGGCCGCAGGGCAGGATGTCATTAACATGGCGCCGGGCCAGCCTAGTGACGGCGCTCCCGCCCCGGCACTGGAATATGGGGCTCAAATATTAAAAGACGGCTTTATGGGGTACACCGAAGCCGTTGGCGCACCGTTTTTGAGAGAACGTATTTCGCAGTGGTATCAGGATTACTATGGCCTAGATATTCCTATGAGCCGGATCGTGATTACCATTGGCGCCTCCGGAGCGTTTCTGTTTACATTCCTGAGCATGTTTGACCCCGGCGACAAAATCGCGCTGGCGGCTCCCGGATATCCGGCCTACCGCAATATTATGAAAGCCTGCGGACTTGTTCCGGTTGAGATTGAAACCACCTTGCAAACAAACTACCAACCGACGATTTCCCATCTGGAAGAACTGGAGGACATTCCTGACGGGCTTTTGATTGCCTCCCCGTCCAACCCGACAGGCACGATCATCCCTCCCGAGGAACTGGAAGCCATTTGTATCTGGTGTCGGGAACACGGTGTCCGTCTGATTGCTGATGAACTCTATCATGGTGTGACCTTCGGTGAAAAAGCAGACAGTGTCGCCCGCTATTGCAAGGACGTTGTCGTCGTGAACAGTTTCTCAAA
>CAKZKV010000321.1 GCA_937124505.1 uncultured Alphaproteobacteria bacterium | reverse complement strand
TGGCGGGAAGGGCCTGCGTGCCACAACGCCTGCGGAACTGGACGGCGTGATTGAGGAAATGCTCGCCCATGACGGACTGGTTGTTGTGGATGTGTGCGTCGATCCGAAGGAAAACTGCTTCCCGATGATCCCCTCAGGCAAGGCGCATAATGAAATGATCCTCGCCGCCGACGCGGAAAAGTTTGATAAGAAGCTGGTTTAACAGAAATAGGGACAGTTACTTTTAAAGCCAAAAAGTAACCGTCCCCAGAATTAATGTCCAGGATAGATATCAATAAGGTATAGGGTAGTTCTTATACGCTGCATCAAGATCTGCCATGATCTTATCTGTCAGTTCCACATCCACAGAGGCGATGTCGCGTTTAAGTTGTTCCATGGAAGTCGCGCCGATGATGTTGGATGTGACGAACGGGCGGGTGGTGACGAACTGCAGGGCCATTTGACACACGTCCAGTCCGTGTTTATCAGCAATGTTCATATAGGTGCGCACGGCGGCCATAGCGGTGGGCGTGTCCCGTTGCAGGGGACGGTTATCCAGTGACCAGCGGGATCCTTTCGGGCGGGCGCCGTTCATATATTTTCCGCTGATCATCCCGCCGCCGAGCGGGGAGTAGGGTAAGTAAGCCACATCCTCCCGCACGCAGACTTCACCCAGATACACCTCATCCACGCGGTAGAGCAGGCTGTATTCATTCTGGATGGACGTCAGGCGTACGAAGTCTTTAACCTCAGACAAATGCAGGTATTTCATCACGCCCCAGGCCGTATCATTGGACAGGCCGATGGCGCGGACTTTCCCTTCCCTGACGAATCCGCTCAGGGTTTCAAGGATGTCACAGAATTCATCAACCTCCTGCTGTGTGGAGGGGCTTTGCGTAAAGTCGATATCTCCCGCCCAGTGACGGCCATGATGCGGGTAAGGCCGGTTTGGGGCATGTAACTGATAGAGATCAATATAATCCATTTGCAGACGATTGAGAGAGCCTTCCAGTGCTTCTCTCAGGTTCGGGCCGTTTAACCCTTGTGAGTCACGAATCCAGGGAAGGCCGCGTCCCATCATTTTGCCCGTGGCTTTGGAGGCGAGAATAATATCATCCCGCTTGCCGCGGGCCTTGAACCAGTTGCCGATATAGGTTTCCGTTAAGCCCTGCGTGTGTTCTTCCGGCGGAACGGCATACATTTCTGCCGTGTCAAAGAAGTTAATGCCTTGTTCCACGGCATAATCCATTTGTTCATGGGCTTCGCTTTCCGTATTTTGCTTTCCCCATGTCATCGTCCCAAGGCAGATTTCACTGACCTCTATATCGGTTTGTCCCAGTTTTTTGTATTTCATGTATATCTCTCCTGTTCTGCAAGGAACATAGAGAGATAAATTGCATATGTGAAGGGGGGCTGACGTATCTTTATGCACTAATGTCCCTTTATGTCCTTCGTTTTTCACCTTATAAAGGTAAGGGAACCTCTGAAAAACTCTATAAACGACATAAATCGTCATTCTGAACTTGTTTCAGGATCTTTAAAATCAAAGCGTTAACAGGACTTTTTAAGAGTGTCCCAAGATAAGAAAAGAAAGAATTGCCATGAAAAAGATCATCATCTTCATTGTTACCATGTTTGTTTTTACCGCGTCTTTCGGTGTTGCTCATGCGGCAGATCAGGAAAAAGAATCAACCTATGACCGTGTGATGCGGACGAAAACGATCCGCTGCGGGTATGCCCTCTATGAGCCGTTTGTCTCGAAAGATGTTGTGACGGGTGAAATGAGCGGTCTGACATATGAGTACATCAATCAGGTTGCAAAAAACGCAGGTATTCAAATCAAATGGACGGAAGAAATGAATGTTGATCAGGTTATCCCGTCGCTCAATTATGGGCGGATTGATGCTTTTTGTATTCCGTGTACGCCGGACCGGAACTGGGAAAAGCAGATTGGTTTTTCCGCCCCTCTGGGAGCTTTGCCCTATTTTACTTTTGTTCCAGAGGACAGTACCCTGACGGCAGAGCAATTGGAAAAAGCGAAATTTGCAACGGTAGATGGATATGCTCTGACAGAGATCACGCACGATGCTTATTCGGAAGCAGACTATTACAGCCTGCAGCAAATGACTTCAACCGCCGAAATGTACGACCAGCTTCGTTATCACAAAGCGGAGGCTCATGTGAACGAAGCAATTTCCGCCGCCAATTACATGAAAAACAATCCTGGCACGATCCGGCGTTTTTCCGACAAGCCGGTCGTCGCGATGCGGATGTTTCTGATTACGCCAGGAGGAGATGATAAAATGGATGCGTTTATGAATGAAACGTTTGATGCAGGTTTGCCGGAAAACCTGGCTCTGGCGCAAAATCTGCGGGAGAAATACGATGTGCCGGACGATGCATTGTTACTGGGTGATCAGTGCACCCAGCCAGCCGTCACCGAAAAGGGATGGAAAATATGTGCTCCAACTGAAGAAGGCGGGGAGGAAGAGGCTCCTTAAGCGCTTTCTTCCGCCATTTCCGCTTCATACACTTGCGCGCTGACGGCGGTCAGGGCGGTCATATTGACGATACTGCGCACGGTGGCGGCGTAGGTCATGATATGGGCCGGGCGTGACATGCCAAGCAGGATTGGGCCGATGCTAATCCCTTCTGCCATGACTTTCAGCATGTTGAAAGAAATGTTGGCGGCCTCAATATTCGGCATGACCAGCAAATTAGCTTCCCCACTGAGGGTCGTGTTTGGCATGATCTCACGGCGGATATTTTCATCCAATGCGCAGTCGGCGTGCATTTCGCCGTCAATCTCAAGATCGGGCGCTTTTTCCCGCAGCAGTTCCACGGCTTCACGCATTTTGCAGGCGCTGCCCTTATGAACCCCGAAATTGGAGTGGGAGAGCAGGGCGACTTTGGGCGTCATGCCGAAGCGTTTGACTTCTTCCGCCGCCATCAGAGTGGTGTCGCAAAGCTGACTCAGGCTTGGCTCCGGCGTGACCTGTGTGTCCGTGATAAAATACGTGCCTTTTTCCGTGCTGAGAATGCCGAGAGCAGCAGCGGTCTCAACGCCTTTTTTAAGGCCGATCACGTCCTTGATTTGTTTGAGGTGGTATTTGTATTGCCCGACGATGCCGCAGACCAGCCCGTCAACCTCGTTTTTATAAAGCATCAGGGCGGCAATGACCGTTGTGTTGGAACGGACAATTGTGCGGGCCACCGCAGGTGTGACGCCGCGGCGCTGCATCAGTTCATGGTAGGTTTCCCAGTATTCCCGGTATCTGGCATCATTCTGCGGATCGACGAGTTCGAAGTCTTCGTCGATTTTCATGCGCAGGCGGAATTTTTTGATACGGGTTTCTACCACATGGCGGCGTCCGATGACGACTGGCTTGGCCAGTTGCTCGTCAATCACCACCTGAATGGCGCGCAGGACGCGTTCTTCCTCGCCCTCGGCATAGACAACGCGCTTTTGGGACAGGCGCGCGCGCGCGAAGATCGGTTGCATGACCTGATTGGTTTTGTAGAAGTACTGTGTCAGGCGTTGTTTGTAGGCGTGGAAATCCTCAATCGGGCGTGTCGCGACCCCGGTTTCCATAGCGGCCTTGGCAACGGCCATAGGCAGTTGTGTAATCAGGCGCGGGTCGAACGGTTTGGGGATCAGGTAATTCGGCCCGAATTCGAGGTTTTCACTGGCATAGACGGAGGCTACTTCCGCGCTGATTTCTTTTCTGGCAAGTTCCGCAATTGCATCAACGCAGGCCAGTTTCATCTCTTCATTGATTTTCTGTGCGCCGACATCCAGCGCGCCGCGGAAGATAAACGGGAAACAGAGAACATTATTGACCTGATTGGGGTAATCCGAACGTCCGGTGCAGACAACGCAATTCGGCTTGGCTTCCTGTGCTAGTTCGGGCAGGATTTCAGGAGTCGGGTTGGCAAGGGCCATGATGAGAGGGGCGTCCGCCATTCCGGCGACCATGTCTTTATCCAGAGCATTTGCGGCAGACAGGCCGAGGAAAATGTCCGCGCCGACAAGGGCCTCTTTTAATGTGCGGTGTTTGGTATCCGAGGCAAAAAATTCCTTATAAGGATCCAGATTTTCGTTTCGTCCTTTATATATCACGCCCTTGCGGTCACAGACGATAATATTTTCTTTTGGCAGCCCGGCTTCATGAATCAGCTTCAGGCACGCAATTGCGGAGGCCCCGGCGCCATTGGCCACCAGTTTGACTTTCCTGATGTCTCGGCCCGACCAGTGAATCCAGTTTTTCAGGGCGGCAGTGGTGATAATGGCTGTGCCGTGCTGATCATCATGGAAAACCGGAATATTCATGCGTTCGCGCAGTTTTTCCTCGATATAGAAACAATGTGGCGCGGCGATATCTTCCAGATTGATCCCGCCAAAGGACGGTTCCAGCCGGGCGACCGCCTCGATAAAGGCGTCCGGGTCTTTTTCGTCTACTTCCAGATCAAAGGAATCGATGTCCGCGAATTTCTTGAACAGAGCGGCCTTTCCTTCCATCACAGGTTTGGATGCCAGCGCGCCGATATCCCCCAGCCCTAAAACCGCCGTACCGTTGGAGATAACGGCCACGGTATTGCCGCGGGCGGTGTAATCCAGTGCTTTGGACGGGTCTTTTTCGATTTCGAGACAGGGTGCGGCCACACCGGGAGAATAAGCCAGAGCCAGATCGCGCTGCGTGGTCATGGGGGTCGTGACTTTGACGGAAATTTTACCGGGAGTCGGGTATTTGTGATAGTTCAGAGCGCTCTGCTCAAAGGTGTTGCTTGTCATATTCTCATGGGTGTTAATTGGAATAAACTATCAAATTGATTTAGCAGAGGGAATGACCTTGCACAAGTAAATCCTGTTATTCGGTTTTTGCATGGCTGGGGCATTCATTTTCTTATCCCTCCCCTTGCCACCCGTCAATTTCGTCATCGCGAGCGACCAACGGGAGCGTGGCGATCCA
>CAKZKV010000320.1 GCA_937124505.1 uncultured Alphaproteobacteria bacterium | reverse complement strand
GTGGGCATTGTGTCGGGGTCGAGATACGGGTTCGGTGGGGCCTGCCACCCCATCGCGATCCAGTCGCTTCCGTCGCAATATTGCAACATTGAATGAGTGGTATTGTAATAAGTCTGCCCGGCGATTCCGGACGGGTTGGAGCAGATGGCAAAGGCCGGGGAAATCGTATAAAAAAATGCCAGCGCCGTCACCGCAACAAAATACAGGGAGAGAATCCCTGCAAAACCGCCAGATGTTTTTTCCTGTACGTCCTTCGGACGTTCGTAGCGACGAAATGTATCAAAAACAGAGCGTCTCATAACGTGTGTCCCCTTATGATGGTCGCTGCCGTAAGGCAAAAAAAGTCAGAATTCCACCGCCAAACAGTCCGATCAGCAGGTAAAGCCATCCCTCCATGGAGGCTTTGCTGACATGCGTTCCACCTGCACGATTGAGCTGTTCCACCTGTTTTGACAACTCTGCCATGGCGTCCTGAATTTTTACCTGACCGTCTTGCGCAGCAATCAATTGTGTGCGCAGGGCTTCGTTTTCAGAATGCAGATCCTGCACTGCATTAACCAGTGCCACATTGATCGGAGTCGGGTCAAGCTTCAGATAGCCGCTTGTGCCCATATGTACCGCTTCAGGGAAGACTTCCTGCACTTCTTGAGCCACGAATCCGGCATGTTCCTCATCGCTGTCCAGATTAAGCGGGTTATCTTCACGGTAATTAAATCGTACGGTTTTCAGACGGGCAATGTCTGCCAGCCCGCGTTCGTAAGCCCCATGAACGGTTTTCAACCGCGCATCAGAAGAAATATCCACGCAATCCCCGGCAATCCACTCGCCGCCGCCAGTATCATATTCCAGACATTTTCCATCCGCAGGAGAGCCCGTATTGACATTGGACAAATCGTTCAGGACGCTGACGATATTGCTGGTCGGCGCATTACCTGCCCCGCCATTGAGGATCAGGCTGTCCATGGTACCAATACCCACAACATCCAGCTCTGTCCCCGGCGTCGCAGTACCGATCCCGACTTCACCTGTTGCCAGAATACGCATGCTCTCCGTACCGTTATTAGTAAAGACGGTCGTATTGGCGGAGCCGTCCCCGGCGCTATCGACTTCAATGCCGGTATCCCCGTCCGTATCGATTAATGCGTTGGCCGAACTAGCCGCCGTAGAAAAGGACACCCACGCCGTACCGTCATAATAATCGACCGTATCATCCGTTGTATTATAAATCTGAAGCCCTGTGGCCGGGGCGGCAATCAGGTCGCGTTCCGCCTTTGTCATCCGCGGCATCAGGAACCCTCTGGCCGTTGAATCAAGCTGCAACAGGGCAGATGCATCAATCACCGTCGCGTCCGTCACGCCGATCCCGATCCGGTCGGTTGACAGATCACCATAGATCGTCCCGCCGATGTTCAACTCATTCGAGGCCGTGGCAGAAGAAGTATCCACATCATATCCGATCAGGATGTTGTCAGAGCCTGTTTCAAAATCATTTCCGGCCGAGACTCCAATGGCCACATTTCTGGATCCTGAACTCCCTGGAATTCCACTTAACGCACCAGCCCCAATGGCAGTATTACCTTGCCCGGTGGAAAAACGAAGCGCGCTATTCCCCACAGCGGTATTGCTGCCGCCGGATTCGTTATGATATAGCGTCCATCGGCCTATCGCCGTGTTGTATATACCGTCCTGATTACTACGTAGCGCTGAACTTCCGAAAGCACTGTTGCCATTACCAGTATTATTACTTGTCAAGGCCGCGTTCCCGAAAGCCACATTGCTACCACCTGTTGTATTTGCATCAAATGCTCCTGAGCCGACCGCCGTATTACCAGCACCCGAACTATTGACGGCACCTACCGCTTGACCAAAGAACATGTTATTATTGGTATAATCTGTTATTGCATCACTCAAATCATCAAGTTCTGTGACCGCACCGCCAACCAGGGCGGAAACACTCGCCGCATCGAAACAGTTCGCCCCGTCTTCATCACAGAATTCAATCGCGCCAACATCCCCGGTCACATCCAGATACAGATTCGCATTCGTCCCGTTACTGATCGTTGAAGAG
>CAKZKV010000319.1 GCA_937124505.1 uncultured Alphaproteobacteria bacterium | reverse complement strand
GTCGCGGTGAATGCGCGGGACAAAGCAAAAGACCGCGGTGTTGATCTCTCGGCCTATGACTGGTGTGATCGTACAGAATCATTGGCGGATCATGAAGAGATAGATTGCGTTGTGGAACTGATCGGGGGAGAAGGGCTTGCCAAAACGCTTGTCGAGAGCGCTCTGGAAACCGGGAAACATGTTGTCACAGCTAACAAAGCATTGCTGGCCCATCATGGTTTTGAACTGGCGCAAAAGGCTGAGGACAATGAGGCTGGGCTTGCCTATGAAGCCTCCATTGCCGGCGGAATTCCCATTGTAAAGACCCTGCGCGAAGGGCTCTCCGCCAATAAAATACAGTCTGTTTCCGGTATTTTGAACGGCACGTGTAATTACATTCTCTCAACCATGGAAAGCACCGGACGCGATTTTGACGATGTTTTGGTCGAAGCGCAGGATAAGGGATATGCGGAAACACCGCCGGATCTGGACATTGAAGGCATAGATGCGGCGCATAAATTGTGCCTGTTGGCGGCGCTTGGATTTGGTATGAAGCCTGATTTTGAAGCCATGTCAATTACAGGCATTCGCGATGTGACGGCGGCGGACATTCAAAAAGCCAAAGAAAAAGAGCAGGTCATCCGCCTGCTTTGCAAAGCTGTCGCAGGAAAGGCCGAAGTGAAGCCGGAATATGTTCCTGTCCATTCTCCTTTGGGCACTATCACAGGGCCACAGAACGCCGTCCTGATTTCTGCCGACCCCGTGGGGGATATTTTCCTGAGTGGGGCGGGTGCAGGACGCGGGCCAACGGCTTCGGCAGTGGTCGCAGATATTGTCGATCTGGCGCGGGGAGAGATCAGACCTGTGTTTGGAATGCATTACAGCCTTTTAAAATAGACATCCTGCCAATCCCTCCGTCATGCTATTGTAAAGAAACAACAGGAGAGAGACATGCAAATTCCTTTTCTATCTGAAAGTATGAATATCTATGAAATGGAAGCCTTTTCCATGGATCGGAACCTTGCACTGGAAGTTGTGCGGGTGACCGAGGCAGCGGCATTGGCGGCGTCCCGGCAGGTCGGGCGCGGTGATGAAGAAGAAGCCGACCGCAGCGCCGTTGATGCCATGCGGGAAGCTCTGAATTCACTGCGTATCCGTGGAACCGTGGTGATCGGCGAGGGAGAACGCGACGAAGCGCCCATGCTTTACATCGGGGAGGAAGTGGGAAAAGGCAAAGGCCCTAAAGTGGATATTGCTCTTGACCCCTTGGAGGGCACCACCATTACGGCCAAAGGCGGGCAAAATGCCATTGCTGTGGTGGCCATGACAGATGAAGGTGGCTTTTTAAAAGCACCGGATACCTACATGCAGAAAATTGCCGTCGGCCCTGGTTTTTCAGACGGGATACTGGATCTGGATGCACCAGTGAGTGAGACTTTGGCAAAACTGGCCAAGGAAAAAGGTGGGCGCGTGGATGAACTGATGGTCTGTATTCTCGACCGCCCGCGCCATGAACAACTGATCAGGGACGTGCGCGAAGCAGGGGCACGGATTACCCTGATTTCCGATGGCGACGTGGCCGGAATTATTGCCTGTACGGAGCCGGAAAGCGGAATCGATCTGTATATCGGAACTGGCGGTGCACCGGAAGGTGTTCTGGCGGCGGCGGCGTTGCAATGTACGGGCGGGCAGATGCTGGGGCGTCTGGTATTTCGCTATGAAGAAGAAATAAAGAGGGCGGAGCGTTTTGGTATTACGGATTTCAAGAAGATTTACACGCTGGATGATCTGGCCGCGCCGGGAAATGTGATGTTCGCCGCAACAGGGGTGACGGACGGCCCGATGATCAAGGGCGTGCGGCGTTTTCCGGGCGGGGCAGTCACTCATTCCGTTGTCATGCGCTCCAAATCCGGCACGATCCGCCATATTGAGGCCCATCACAATTTTAATCGGAAAACCGGCGGGATGGCGAATGATGTTTAAGGGACGTCAAGTCCCAAAACAAAAGCCCCAAAGGCCTTGAAGGCCAGAACGTGAATAACATAGATTTCAAGTGTTCTGCGTCCGGTCAGGAAAACGACATGTTTCATTGATCCCAGCTTTTCTGTCAGTTCCGGGTATGTTTTGGATTTGAACTCGCTGAGTATAGTTGCAAGAATAAAAAAGCTGAACAGGACAAAGGCGCTGTTCATCGAATTAAAGCCAAAGAGAAGTGTCTGGTTCATCCAGTAAGCAATAAAGGCAAGAAGAACCAATATTGTAATTTGCTTGTTATCCATGTTGAGGCGGTCTTTATGACGAACCAGATAGCCGCTGATGGCGCAATAATATCCAAGTACCCCATATTCAATATAATCCATTGTAAAAATGGAAAGAACAAAGAGCGGGATAAAAAAGATCAGGACCCGCAAGAACTCGATTTCCAGAAACTTCATCAGGGGATTTAACGTCAAGCGGATCAAAAGGAACGTAAACAGGATATTTAAAGGCAACGTCTCCTCATTAATAAGGTAATGGCCGATCATGAGTATAATGGCACCAATCCATAAACGGAGTTCCAGTTTGCGGTTCAGGGCATAACCAATCAGAAAAAACCAGACGGGGGCGGATAGCCGTCCGATGGCGCGTAACTCGATGAATTCCGGCATCATATAGGCCCCTATATGGTCAATAATCATGGTGATGATTGCAAAGGTCTTCAGCAGATCATAGGAGGTAATGTCGGACGGAAGGTTTTTAGAAAGGGAGCCCATAAACAACAAGATACATAAAAAACAGGAAGTGGAGAACGTAAATTTCCAAAGTGCGACGTCCGGTCAGGAAAAGGGGATATTTGATGATTTTAAGAAGGCCCTGATTTGCCGGGAATGTCCTGGCTGTAAAGTGAAGAAGGGACAGGCACATACACGCCAGCAGGATGAGTAGCATCACACCGTTAATCGTCTCAAAGCCGAATTGCCACCACATATTGAACCCATAGGCCAGAATAGCCAGAACCATAAACCCGTTCAATTGGGTGTCAGAGATATGTTCCAGCGTGTCTTTGCGTCGCGTCATGTAACCTGCCATGGCAAACAGGAAACCAAGAGTGCCGTATTCGACAAGCGCCATACTTGGAATCATCAACAGCAGACAGACCCAGAAGATCCCGAAGAGCCTCTCAAAGCTTTTTGTGGAGAGAGCCATTGTATAGCTCAGAGTTGCCCGTGTGAACAGGAACATTAACAGGATATTCAGGGGCAGCATGCCCATGCCGCTTTTCATGTAGCCTGTTCCCGCAAACAGGATGAATGCCCATACCCAAAGGCGTAATTCAAGTTTCTGGTTCATGGCATAGCCAAGCAAAAAGAACCAAACGGGAGCGGACAGGCGGCCAATCAGGCGGAGTTCTTCAATTTGCGGATAAAAGAAGTAGCCGATATGGTCGATAATCATTGTGATGATGGCAAAGGTCTTCAGCAGATCATGCGCGGTGATGTCTGTTGAAATATCTGTTCGGAATAAATTAAAGCCTATCTTCATAAAAAACTTTGCGGATCAATGTCTATGGTTACCCGGACAGAGGCGGGAATCGTCACAGCGTCCAGCCAGTGTTTCAGCGTTTTTTGAATATGCAGGCTTTTTTCGGAAATCACAAGCAGGCGAAAACGATATTTATCCCGTAAGCGAGATAAAGGGGCAGGGGCAGGGCCTAAAACCTGCAACTGGTCGCTTTCCGGGGCCGAAAGGGAGATGCTTCGGGCTGTTTCGAGCGCCTGCGTTTCGCTGGAACTGCTGATAATCAGCGCGACAAGACGGCTGAAGGGGGGCATAAACGCCTGCTCGCGTGCGTCTGATTCTGCCTGTAAAAAAGTATCGCGATCTCCGGCTGCCAATGCCTGTATGACGGGATTTTCCGGCATCCATGTCTGGAGATAGACCTGCCCCGTTTCATGGTCTTCTTTGGCTTCGCGTCCGGCACGGCCCGCAACCTGATGCAGCAGATGATAGGTTTTTTCCGTGGCGCGCAGGTCGCCGCCCTCCAGCCCCAGATCCGCGTCAATAACCCCCACACAGGTCAGGGAGGGGAAATGATGGCCCTTGGCGATAATCTGTGTGCCAATGATGATATCGACTTCTTTTTGTTTAATGCGTTCCAGAGCATCACGCAGGGCATCATGATTTTCCGTCACATCACTGGCCAGAACTTCTATGATTTTATCAGGAAAATATTCCCTTACCTCCTCGGCGATACGTTCTACGCCGGGACCACAGGCCGTTAAACTGTCTTTTTCTCCGCAGTTTGGACAGGTATCAATCATATGAATCTGATGGCCGCAATGATGACATAGCAGTTGGTGTTTGTTTTTGTGCATGGTCAACCATGCAGAACAGTTGGGGCATTCAAAACGGTGGCCACACGCCCGGCAAAGTGTGAGGGGCGCATAGCCACGGCGGTTCAGAAATAAAAGCCCTTGCTCATTTTTCTCAAGCGTTTCCTGCAAGGCCTGTTTCAGGACATCCGAAATAAAGTGCTGCGCATCGGGTGGTTTGTGTTCGCGCATATCCACCACATGAATATCCGGCATTAGGGCCCCGCCAAAGCGTTCGGGGATTCGCAGATGTTGATAGCGGCCATCCCAAGCATTGCGGATGGTTTCGAGGGATGGCGTGGCGGATGTTAAGCAAATAGGAATGTTTTCAATGTGCGCGCGCAGAACCGCCATGTCCCGCGCATGGTAAATCACCTGATCTTCTTGCTTGAAAGCAGGATCATGTTCTTCATCAACAATAATAGTGCAATCTGAATTTGCCTCCATCAAATAACAA
>CAKZKV010000318.1 GCA_937124505.1 uncultured Alphaproteobacteria bacterium | reverse complement strand
AGGAATTGCAGGCCGCGATTGGTATATTTTCTGGCAATCGAAATCACCAGACGCAGGTTGGCCTCAACCATTTCCTTCTTGGCGCGTCCTGCTTCCTTGTCGCCTTTTTGGACTGTGCCGACGGTCCGGCGAAATTCCATGAGTGGCAACATGGCCTCTTCAGAAATAGAAGCGATTTCTCCGCGGATTTTCTCAATATTGTCGCCGTGTTTTTCGGCAAACTCTGCCCAGCCTTTTGATTTCTTTTTGGCCACCCGCGCCAGCCAGGTCGGATCAACTTCTGAGCCGAAATATTCGTCCAGGAACTCTTCACGTTTGACTTTTTCATTCATGGCAAAGCGAAGTAACTGGCCTTCCAGTGAGACCAGTTCCTTGTTCATGGCGTAAAGGCGTTCAACCAGCTGTTCAATCCGCGCCGGGTTGATGCGGATTTCTTTCATCAGGTTGACCATTTCCTTTCTCAAGGTTTCGTATTTCTTGTTGACCGCTTCTGTCGGCTCTTTCCCTTTGGACAGGGCGTCCAGACGCTCCTGCTGGGCGGCCTGCATTTTTTTGTAGGTCTTTTTGATGTTATTGAATGCCGTAAAGACGTTTTCCTGAATTTCTGCTTCCATCGCAGACAGAGACAGGTTGACCTCGTCATTATCTTCGCTGGCCTCTCCGCTGCCTTCTTCTGACTCCTCTTCCTCGTCTTCCGAGGCCGATCCCCCGGCAGTGTCGGGATCCTCGTTATAGGTTGTTTCGAGATCAATAACCTCCCGCAGAAGGATATCGCCTTTTTGCAGGGCTTCGTACCAGGCAATAATGGATTCAATCGCCAGAGGGGATTCGCAAATCCCGCTGATCATCAGTTCTTTACCGGCCTCAATTCTTTTGGCAATGGCAATTTCACCTTCGCGGGACAAAAGCTCAACAGACCCCATTTCCCGCAGGTACATACGCACGGGATCATCCGTGCGGCCTGTATCGTCCGACTTGATGTTCCCGCTGGATTCGTAGTCGCCGTCTTCTTCCTCATCGTCGTCATTGCCATCCGAAACGTCATCGACGATATCATCGTCTTTTTCGACCATCTGAATACCCATATCCGATAGCGCGGATATGGCGTCCTCAATCTGCTCTGAAGAGAAATCTTCCGCAGGCAGAGCTTTATTTAACTCATCATATGTGACAGAGCCGGTTTCCTTCGCCTTTGCAATCAGTTTTTTGAGGGTTTCCTGAAGAGAACTTTCAATTTGTTCCTTCTTGCTTTTATCGGCTGGTGATAATTTTTCCTGTTTATCTTTACTCACGGTCCCTTGCCTGCTGTTTTGTCGTTGAAGTTGCTCAACTGTCATTCAATCAGTTCCATCAATATAAAAAAAATATATTCTTTAAAATGTTCTTAACAGCCATGTCAGGATGTCAGAAATTCCCCTTGTTCCACTCTGGTTTCGATGGCCTTCCAATACTTGTTCCAGTTTTGCAAAAGGTCCGCATATTCTGTGCATTCCCTTATGAATCCTGCATGTGTCAGAACCGAATCATTCAAAGTATAGGACAGTTCCCCCTCCAAACCAACTGATATTAAATGGCTTTTCAAGTCCTCAAAGTCAAGTTTTATTTCCGTATCAAGCGCATCAAAAAGACCGTTTCTGATTTTATTTAATGCAGAATGTGAAAAATCAAGTGTTCCAAGCCGTTCCTCAACATCATGAAATAATTCTGGACGTTTGATCACAGCACTCAAAAGGATGCGTTCCAGCAGATTTTTTTGTGACTGATTCGGTTTTTGCAGTTTTGTGGCAATCTGGAGAGGCGGTGGTTGGTATCCACCCCGCTTCGGCGTAAAAGACGCACGGAACAAGGCGCTGGTTTTTTCACGAAAGGCACGGCCATAGTAATACTGTACGTCCCGGTCCGGAATGCGTTTCACATATTCTTCGAGTTTTTGGTTCAGGCCGGCGCGTTCTTCCGGCGTGGTCAGGGCTTTTCCTTTTGTTTCCTGCTGAAACAGAAAATCAACCATCGGCTCTGCCTGTGACAGGAGTGCGCGAAATGCCTCAGCGCTTTTCTTACGGATATAGGTGTCCGGGTCTTCGCCTTCCGGCAGAAACATGAACTTCAGACTATGGCCGGGTTTCAGCAGGGGCAGGGCGCGCTCGGCGGCGCGCAGGCCGGCACGGCGTCCGGCATTGTCCCCGTCGAAACACAGGATCGGGACTTTTGTTTCCTCCGGGATCATGCGCCACAGTTCTATGATCTGCTCCTCGGTCAGGGCCGTCCCCAGTGGGGCAACCGCACCCCGCAGTCCTGCCTGCCAGCAGGTAATCACATCCAGATATCCTTCCGTGACAATGACGGACTCGCCTTCCCGTGCGGCATAAGAGGCATGCGCTGCGCCATAAAGCATGCGCCCCTTATGAAACAGGGGTGTGTCTGTGGAGTTGATATATTTTGGCGGGGTAAAATTCCCGCGGTTCGGAAGCAGCAGGTGATCGGGCAGGATGCGTCCGCCGAACGCCACAATCCGCCCGCGTTTATCGGTGACCGGGAACATAATGCGCTCACGGAAGAAGCTGTACGGGGCTCCGTTTTTATCCTTGCGGATCAGCCCGGCTTCCATCATCTGCTTGTCTGTGTAGTCCTTGCTTTTCAGAAAATCATACAAGGCCTTGCGGTCCTCCGAAGCATAGCCGATGCGGAAGGCCCGTAGCGTCTCTTCCGTCAGCCCCCGTCCCGTAATATAATCATAGGCCGCCTTGTGCCTGATGTTCCGTAATTCTTCTTCCATGAAGAGGGCGGCCTCATCCATTAACTGGTAAAGGTTTTTTTCTTCCCGCGCTTGTTTGACCTCTTGCGGCGATTGTTTCGGCATTTCCAGCCCGGCTTGTGCCGCGAGTTGCTCAATCGCCTCCGGGAAGCTGCGATTTTCATATTGCATCGTCCAGCCGATAATGTCTCCATGCGCCCCGCAGCCGAAGCAATGGTAAAAACCCTTGTCGTCATTAATCGTAAAGCTGGGAGTTTTTTCTTTGTGAAAGGGGCAGCAGGCCTTGAATTCCCGTCCGGCACGTGTGATCCGTACCTTCCGCCCTATCGCTTCGGAAAGGACAAGACGGTTACGAATTTCATCCAGAAATCGCGGCGTAAAAGTGGACATACCAGACCATTCTTACTTTATTCACCGCCAGATTGACAAGGCATAAGCATGAATGCGCTCTTATTTATATCTCCTATCGGGAGATCATGATGTTTTTGAAAGTGATGCACTGGCGCTTCTCAATCTTTGCGTTATGTGGGTTGTAGATTCCCAGTTTCAAAAAAGGGGGCCTGCGGTCATTATATGTATTCGGGCCATTCAGGACATCGCTTTGATGTTCGTTTAACTGCAGGGCAAGACTTCCGTTTTCCGTGGAGAGCGTGAGATCTAAATTGACCTCATGCCAGGCTTGCTCTTCAGGCAAAGAGATGCCGTCAAGGACCTTCCGTCCTTGAATGGAGGATGTTGAATGGATGCACTTATTGTGCGGGTCTTCTGTGATTTTGTTCGTATCCCAGCGGTTGTGAGCAAAAAATGTGCTGTTTTTGACATCAAAAGACAGGGGCGGACATCTCCATGGTTCCTGTTTATCCGGCAGAGCGTGAACCTGGCTGATAATATAAAGGTTGGAGGCTGCAGCCATATGCTCATCTAAATGAAAATCATAGTGAATCTGGTGTTGGGACGGGGCGTATTCCAGAAGTTTGAATGATGCCTCACAACGCTTGCTCTGGCCATTTTCCGGCGTCAGACACAGGGTCAGTTCCCCTTGATTCAAAGCGATATTGTCGTGATGACATTCGAGAGACAGTCTGGAGACAGGCAAGTCAAACGCCCGGGCCATATCATAGGTCAGCCAAAGTTTTTGCGCGGCAGGTGTTGAGGTAACTGCCAAAACAAGGATGACGCACAAGATTATCATGCCACTGATTTTGTTAAATATCGTCATATTACAAATACATTTATGAAATATCCGCATTTTGTTAAATGAATTTTGTATGAAATAAAAGTTTTTTTGAATTTATATGCATATGATTAAAGACAGATCGTATTTTCGCTGAGAAAGGTCATAAAAACGCTGGACACCAGAGCGCGATTTAGCTAAAAACACAACTTGATTTCAACTGATCGATACTTTCAGGAAGAGTGGCAGAGTGGTTGAATGCACTGGTCTTGAAAACCAGCAAGGATGCAAGTCCTTCCAGGGTTCGAATCCCTGCTCTTCCGCCATAATCCCCAAGCCCTAAAATCTCTCATGGTGCAATCCTGGTGCAATTCCGGACAAAAATGCACCACAGTTTCGTTTTTTACACTCCACATCAACATTCTTGGAAATTGCTAAAAACCAATGGTTTTGAGAATACTTTGCACCATAAACGCACCATTAAACATCATGTTATTTTTATCATTTTGATATATTTATGCTTTTTAGTTTAATGCACCGGTTTTGATAACCTCTATTGCCTTTTGAGGCTGTTTTTTGTAGCGTTTCACTGTCTACGAAGGAGTTTCAAAATGGCTTATATTCAGGAGCGTATATCTTCCAAAGGTGAAAAAACATTCAGGGTTCAGGTTCGCCGGAAAGGCTATCCCACCCAGACCGCCACCTTCCCAAGCAAAACCAAAGCTATGAATTGGGCCAAGAGTGTCGAGGCGGCCATGCATGAGAAGCGTTATTTCAAAAGCACCGAGGCCCAGAAACATACGCTTACGGATATGATTGATCGTTATTTGAAGCGGATCAAACAGGATAATCGCAAACGGCATGACGATATTAAATCCATGCTGGACTGGTGGAAAGAAGAACTCGGCCATTGTATCCTCGCAGATCTTACAAAATCCATGATTACTGAAAAGATTGAGGTGCTGTCGGCCCGAAAATTCAAATATAAGAACGGGACGGAAAAGCCAATTAGCCCTGCGCGTGTTAACCGATATATTGCGGCTTTGAGCCATGCTTGCACGATAGCCGTAAACGAATGGGATTGGCTGGAGCATCATCCGCTTGATAAAATTAGCCGCAAGAAAGAGCCGAGAGGCCGCGTCCGCTTTCTGGACGATGAAGAAAGAGGCCGCCTTCTGGATGCCTGTAAGCAATCAAATAGCCGCTTTCTCTACACTGTCGTCATTCTTGCCCTTAGCACA
>CAKZKV010000317.1 GCA_937124505.1 uncultured Alphaproteobacteria bacterium | reverse complement strand
GAGTAAGGCCCGGTTGAACGTGCGTGAATCTTGTCATCCACCAGGTGGTGCAGTTCAGGATCGCCAGTTCGATCAAAACGCCGGCACGTCCGTCTATTGTCCGCCACGCGGCACGGCATCCAGGTGAGAGCCACCCATGACCGCCCGCAATTCCGGATTTTTCCCCTCTTTCACAATGGAAACATTCCCTGCCTCATCCTGAAAAACGCGCGCCCCTAATCTGGCAGCTTCCGCAGCCACAAGCCGGACTGCTTCTGTTTCCCGGTCCGTATAGGCAAGGCAATCAACACCCCCTTCCGGTGTGTGGTGACCGATTTCATCCAGTTGACGTGAGACTTCACGACAAAGATCAAGGGCTAGTTTCAGGCTACTCATGACACAATTCCTCTTTTTTTTAAATTTGTTGCTTTTATCACAGTTCCATTCCTGATCGCAAGAACAAGAAATAAAATAGAGATTTCCAGCCAATCCTTCATTATAAAAGACCTCATGTTCGGAATTTATATACACTGGCCGTTTTGTTTGTCGAAATGCCCGTATTGCGATTTTAACTCTCATGTGGCAAAGACAATTAACCATGCCGACTGGCGCAACGCCTATGGCAAAGAGCTGTCTTACAGTGCCACACGTACACCCGATCATCTGGTCAGTTCCATTTATTTTGGCGGCGGCACACCATCTCTGATGGAGCCGGAAACCGTGCGCTTTATAATAGATGAGATTCAAAAGAACTGGCGGATGGCCAATGATGTAGAAATCACGCTGGAGGCCAATCCGACCTCAATCGAACAACAGAAATTCCGTGATTTTAAAGAAGCGGGCATAAACCGCGTATCCGTGGGCGTACAGGCGCTGAATGACAAAGATCTGACATTTTTGGGGCGGCAGCATAATGCATTTGAGGCCAGAAAAGCCCTTGATATTGCCTTTGAAACATTTGAAAAGGTCAACTTTGACCTGATTTATGCGCGCCCGCATCAAACCCCGCAGGCATGGGAGGCAGAATTGAGAAAAGCTTTGAGTCTTGCCAAAGCGGGGCATCTCTCCCTTTATCAACTGACCATTGAACAGGGGACGGCCTTTGAAACGATGTACAAACGCGGCGATTTTTCTATTCCCGATGAAGAGTTAGGCGGAGAGCTTTATGAAATGACCGGACAGATCGCGGCAGATTTCGGGCTGGAGCCGTACGAGGTTTCAAATTATGCAAGACAAGGGGAGGAATCCCGCCATAACCTGACCTATTGGCGATATGAGGATTATGCGGGGATAGGCCCCGGCGCGCATGGACGGCTCACGTTAAACGGGCAAAAATTTGCCACGCGTGCGCACCGTGCCCCGCAAATCTGGCTGGAAAAAGTATTCAAAGACGGCCATGGATATCACCCGGACCTGCCCGTTTCGCAGGAAGACCGCTTTGTGGAATGTCTGCTGATGGGATTGCGCCTGAAAGAAGGCATTCCTGTCTCAAAACTGGAGACAGAAGGCGGGGCCGACTGGCGGGCCTTTCTGAATGAAAAAAAGATGGAGCAACTGGAACGGGACGGCTATCTCTGTCTGACAGACCATCACCTGTCCACGTCCGGCGCCGGACGTCAGAGGTTGAACAAGATATTGCAAGACATTTTGAAGTAGAAACACCTTGTCTCCCCTCATTTTTTTGTTTTGTCATTTCGAGCGATAGCGAGAAATCTTGTATATTTTCAGGAGATTTCCCCTCCCGCGGGTTGTCGAAATGACAGGAGTGTTATTTGCTTCGCGCCCATAGCATTTTCTTTGCGTTCTTTGCGTTCTTTGCGTGAGATACTCGTCATCCTGAACTTGTTTCAGGATCTTAATAAATCAATAGGTTAAGATTCCGAAACAAGTTCGGAATGACGCCTTTGAGGACT
>CAKZKV010000316.1 GCA_937124505.1 uncultured Alphaproteobacteria bacterium | reverse complement strand
GAAAACCCGATCGCCGCCGCAAAAATATAAACCCAGGTGTAATCGCTCCAGTGTAGCACGGTCTTTTCACCGCCGCCGATAAACTCCGGCGCGGTCAGTTGCTTGGCCATCATATCTCCCAGAGGAAACAACGCCTCCTCCAGCCCGATCAGGAAGAGCGCCAGCCCCGCAACAATACAGGCAAACCCGGCAACTACTTTTTTGAAATTGGGGATGGGTTTTCGCAAAACGATATACTGGAAAAACAACAGCAATATGATAATCGGTGCCACATCACGAATGGTGGAAAGGAACGTGTCATAGATGATTTGCAAAAAATTGTTTTCCATTCTTTCTATACCACCATCCCGTAAACAAGAACGAACCCAATCGGAAACAGGCTGGCAAAGGCGATCAGGCCAAACCCGTCAATCATCGGATTACGGCCTTTAATCACGGAGGACAAGCCGATACCCAGTGCGGTAACCAGAGGTACGGTAATCGTCGAAGTCGTCACCCCACCGGAATCATAGGCCACGCCGATAATCTCCCGCGGGGCGAACTGCGTCAGCACGACGATGGCAACGTATCCGCTCATGATAATCCAGTGAATCGGCCAGCCTTTCAGAATACGCAACACACCAACAACAATCGCCAGCCCCACGGAGACCGCCACCGTATAACGCAGACCCGTGGCGTAAGTATGCTTGTCCGTTTCTGTATCTTCAATCAATCCGGCCAACGCTGTGACTTTTGCGGCTTCTGCCGCCACCGCAATCAGGGCCGGTTCCGCCACGGTCGTGCCAAATCCCCATGCAAAGGCAAAGACAATCAGCCAGAACACACTGCCTTTTTTGGCAAAGGCCTCGGCCAGCCCTTCCCCAACCGGAAACAGGCTCAGGTTTAATCCCTGTACAAACAAGGCCAGCCCCATCACAACGCACACAAGCCCGATCAGGATTTTTCCCGGCTCCGGAAACGGTTGTTGTAAGACCATAATCTGAAAAAACGCAATGACCGCGATAATGGGGGCGAGGTCGCGGAGGCTGTCGAGAAGAACTTTGATCATAAGCCGTTGATTCTTTTTGTAAATATTATAACGAACTTTGGATCAGAAAAAAGTAAATTCAGGCACAGGAACCCATTGTTTTCTATGCCTGAATTCATCACCCCGTTTACAAGAAGATGCCTTTATAAAAAACCGCGTCCTTATGGCAGGCATGTGTAACTGTTGCGTCATCACAAAGCGGCGCACTCATCACTTCTGAGGCAGATTGCTCTATGACAGCATCAAGGGCAGACCGGAGCAGACTCTCCAAGGCCACGGTCTTTTCTCTCTTCCACGCGCGCCGCCATCAGGTTATCAAAAGCATCCTGATCCGCAAGACCTGCGATGTATGCCATCACGTCCGGCGTCATATAATTGCCATATCTCCCAAGATTGCCAAGCGCCTGCATTTGTCCGTGCGTCATTAACACGTCCGCAGGCATCTCCGGCTCAAAGGCCTCAAAAGGATATTTTTCGATCCAGCTTGCAACCTGATGATCATAATCCTTTGCCAGGTCTGGAATGGAGCGGAATGTTAAAAAGGCGGCGCGGGATGCCTCCAGAATATCCCCCGGCTTTCGGGAAAGACTTTCTTCAAAGGCTTCCACCATATGCGCATACCAGGGCTGATTTTTTAATTCCTGAAGATGTTCAGGACGACCGGCCTGCTCCATTTCCCATGCGAAGAGGATGGAAATTACACGCGAATCTGCCTCCATTGCTGAATAAACCGCAATCCGGTCGGCCTCACGATAATTTCCGTCCGTCTTTGACCAGCTAATTCCCCGTTGAAACTGGTATTTGTGACGCGCTTCATGAACGGCTGTCTTGGCCTGTGAAACAAGTTCGGTATCGGCATTCAGACGCAGCTTGTCTCCCCATAACTGCCCGGTTAATTTGCTGCCGCAGGGCGTTGGCTCTTGCAGAGCCTTATCATAGCAGAGCGGTGTTCCGGCTTTTCGCGCCGTATTTAATGACAATCGTCCGGTTGGGGAACGAAACGCCTCCGCCACAACCTGACGCAAGCGAAGTTTTTCAACATTCGGAAAAGACCAACGGGAGCCAATATCAATGCAGGTCACACCACTTTCAAAAGGCGCGGCCTCTACATCATGTGCTGGCAAGCCCATCGCAACACCAGAAGACAGTGCTACCACAAACACTTGAGATAATGAAGATGCCCTTACTTTTGCAGACATAACTCCCCCCCTCTGTTTTCTATATTTTAATAAGCATCTATTCCTATGTATGCAAAATACGAATGGCTGTCAATACAAAAACGCATGTTCACTATCAACTGCGCGACCAAAACCCCTTGCTGATTGATCAGAACAATCCTAACAGCCAACGTCCTTAATGGCAAACATCCCCTTGCCCTGGTACGGGAAAGGTTTTATTTTAAATTCTATCTAGAGTTTCATGACTGACTGAAGGAAGGATTATACATGAAAACACCCGTCAGAATTGCCATCACAGGCGCCGCAGGCCAGATCGGCTACGCCCTGTTGTTTCGTCTTGCCGCCGGAGATATGTTAGGCCCCGACCAGCCCGTCATCCTGCATTTACTGGAAATCACCCCGGCATTGGATGCTTTAAACGGCGTGGTCATGGAACTCAACGACTGTGCCTTCCCGCTGCTGCAAGGGATTGTTGCCACAGATCAGATGGATGTCGCCTTTAAAGACGTCGATTTTGCCTTTCTGGTTGGCGCACGCCCCCGCGGTCCCGGTATGGAACGGAAAGACCTTCTGGAAGCCAACGGCGCAATCTTCGGCCCGCAGGGAAAAGCCCTGAACGACCACGCCAGGCGTGACGTCAAGGTTCTGGTGGTCGGCAACCCGGCCAATACAAATGCCCTGATCGCGCAGCAAAACGCACCAGACCTTGACCCGAATTGTTTCACTGCGATGGTGCGTCTGGATCATAACCGTGCCAAAAACCAGTTGGCCGAAAAAACCGGCACACATTCCACCGATGTTAAAAACGTCATCATCTGGGGCAACCACAGCTCCACCCAATATCCTGACCTGCATCACACCACGGTCAAGGGAGAAGACGCCCTGTCTCAGGTTGGTCAGGACTGGTACGAAAACACCTTTATTCCCGAAGTGCAACAGCGCGGCGCGGCCATCATCAAAGCACGCGGGGCGTCTTCCGCCGCCAGTGCCGCCAATGCTGCCATAGATCACATGCGGAACTGGGCGCTGGGCACAGCAGAAGGCGAATGGGTTTCCATGGCCGTGCCATCTGACGGCTCTTACGGCATTGAAAAGGGCGTGATTTTCGGCTATCCCGTTACCTGCAAGGGCGGAAAATACGAAATTGTTCAGGGGCTGCAGATGAACGACTTCTCCCAAAAACGTCTGGATGAAACGGACAAGGAACTACGCGAGGAGCGCGAGGCTGTTGAGAAGCTGTTTGCCTGATCTTGCTTTCCATGAGGATTTTCAGAGAAAGAAATTGACAAACCGACGAAAATCCTTATAAATCCTTCTATTCTCGAAAAGCGGGTCTTGCGGCCCTGTTGAACTATGGTTCAACCCCATATTGGATATCGGGACAACAACAAAAAAACAAGGAAGAAACCCATGAGTGAAAAACGTCCACAGGCCAAACATAAAGTTGACCGCCGTTTCGGCTGTAACCTTTGGGGCCGCGGAAAATCCCCTTTTAATATTCGTCAAAGCCGTCCGGGTATGCATGGTCAGGCCCGCGGCAAGCAAACAGACTACGGTATTCAGTTGATGGCCAAGCAAAAGCTGAAAGCTTACTACGGCAATATCGGCGAGAAAATGTTTCGTAAATATTATAAAGAAGCTATGCGTCTGCGTGGTGATACGGGTCAAAATCTGATCGGCCTTCTTGAGCGCCGTCTGGATGCGGTTGTTTACCGCGCAAAACTTGCCCCGACTGTGTTTGCCGCCCGCCAACTCGTCAGCCACAAGCACGTTCTGGTCAATGGCAAAAAAATTAATATTCCGTCTTACCTCATTAAAGAAGGCGATGTGATCGAACTGCGTGACAGCGGCCAGCAAATCCCCGCTGTTCAGCAAGGTATGGAATCTCCTGAGCGTGACATCCCCGAATATATCGACGTCAACGGCTTCAAGGCCACTTACCTGCGCACCCCTCGTCTGGAAGACGTGCCTTATCCGGTACAGATGGAACCGAACCTGGTCGTCGAACTTTATTCACGTTAAGAATATATTCAGGCGAATACTCATAAAATATAGACGTATCTAAAAAGGCTTGATCATTCTTTCATGCCTTTTTACAAAGTAAAAAATTTCGAGGCACATCGAAAATAAAAAAACTTTTTAAAAAAGAGGGAATATGGAAGTATTTACAGCACTTATTGGCCAATACTACTGCCTTGACTGGATTTGTATGATCACAGGTTTTTATGGCGGCTGGCTGATCACAAATAAAAATTCTTACGGGTTTGTGTTTACAATGTTATCCATGTTTATTGCCATGGTTGTTGCCATTATGGCCAGTCAATATGGCTTTATATTTGCAAACCTGATCAATATTTTCATTGCAGCAAGGGGCCTCAGCCTCTGGACTCGCGAAGCGCGGATACAATCCCCTGAAGCGTGTTGACTTCCTGCCGGGTGAGTTCGGCACGGGTAAACATATTGGTAATATTGCGCACCATCGTCGGGCGCAGCCCTTCCGAACGGAAGAACCCTCCTTTTTCCAGTTCCACCTCCAGCCGCGCAAGAAACTCTGTCATATCTTTTTGGGTCGCCAGTTTTTTTTCGTCATCGCGAGCGGCAGCGGCACGATCCAGAGATTCTGACGTATTGAGTGGATTGCTTCCCCCCGCTTGGGCGGATGTCGCAATGACGTTCTGGAAAATTTCATACGCCATCAGCAACACTGTCTGCGCCAGATTGATCGACGCAAAGTCCGGGCTGGTCGGCACATGGATGATCCCCTGCGCCTTGGCGATTTCATCATTTTCCAGCCCGTTGCGTTCCCGTCCGAAAAGAATGGCTGTTTTTGCGGCTTCAGCGGCTCTTTTACTCAGTTCTACGGCAGCCTCCCGTGACGTAAAGACAGGCTTATTCATATCGCGGCGGCGAGCGCTCGTGGCCAACAGATACTGAATATCGGCAATCGCCTCCTCCAGTGTATCGAAAACAGATACCTGCACGTAATCAGGAATAGCTCCCGCTGCCATAGCTTCCGCTTTTTCATTCGGCCAGCCATCCCTTGGCGCCACCAACCGCAGATCGCTGAGACCGAAATTCGCCATGGCACGCGCCGCCGCGCCGATATTTTCGCCCATTTGCGGAATCATGAGAATGATTGCGGGGTTAATCATAAATTTGAATGCTGTTGTTTGAATTTCTCGTTAATTAGAAACTCTCCAATCTGTTTGGCCAGCAACTCATGACCTTTCGAATTGGGATGCACACCATCAATCAAATAATCTTTCCAATCTGGCAATTGTAGCCATGTTTCGAATAAGGGCAGGAAAGACAAATTATTTTCGCTACAAACTTGTCCAATAATATTTTCAAAACGATTCACACGTTCTGCAATATAAGCTTTTTCGGGAGCCCAAGGAATTGGGTTCAGTAAATCATCATTAACGGGAGGTAAGCCAATAAAACAAATATGTTTTGTCAGTTGTTGTGACAATTTCACAAGATGCTGCAGGTTTTGACGAAACTCTTCATCTGTAAATCTGGGACGATCTTCCTCCACCATATAAACGGAGTCATTGACGCCAATAGCATAGACAATCTGAATTGTTTCGTGTGTATCTTCTGGAGCAATCCGGCATTGGATCTCATCGGCCAAACGCGGCAAGATGTCCACAACTGTATCGCCGGAGACTCCCAGATTATATGGCATGCAATAAAAGGCACCCTCTTTAAACCCGGCCTGCATCGTCATTTCCATGACTTGCCCGATTAAACGATTAGCCCAGCCACCTTTTTCATCCCACGCTCCTGTTGTGATGCTATCGCCGATAAAGAAAAGTTTAGACATTTACTCAAATCCCCCTACGCCGCTAAGCGCTCGCCTTTGAGACGACGGGCGACTTTTTCCGGGCCGATCAGGGGCAGAAGAACCGGGAGCTCCGGCCCGTGATCCATCCCGGTCAGCGCCTTACGGAGCGGCATGAACAGGTCTTTGCCTTTGCGACCTGTCTGTTCTTTAATCGCCGCCGTCCATTCCTTGAAGGTATTCTCGTTCCACGGAACCGGAGGCAGAAGCGCCGCCGCCGCTGCCGTAAAGTCGGCGTCTTCGATTTGTGGTTCCACCGGGCCATTGGCCACGCGCCACCATTCTTTCATATCTTCCAGTTTTTCGAGATTGGGGCGCACCGCCAGCCAGAAGGTTTCGTCAACATCCTGCAAACCTAGTTCCTCCAACTGTGGTTTGACGTCCTCATATGTCGTTTCATGCAACAACTTCGTATTCAGACGATAGAGTTCTTCCACGTCAAATTTCGGCGTGGAGCGGGAGAAATTTGAGAAATCGAACTTTTCAATCAGCTCGTCCCGGTTTTTATAAGCTTCAATCGGCAAAGACGTACCAAGCAAGGAGAGATAACTCAGGATCGCCATCGGGTTGAGTTTTTCTTCTTCGCGCAGGGTTTCAATTCCCAAAGACCCGATCCGTTTGGAAAGCTTGCCACCTTCCGCATCACTGATCAGGGACAGGTGCGCACAAAGCGGCGGCTTCGCCCCTAATGCTTCAAACATCTGGAGATGGGCAGCAGTATTGGTCACATGGTCTTCACCGCGGATAATATGAGTAATCCCGAAATCCATATCGTCAATTACGGAACACAAATGGTAAAGCGGGCTGCCATCTTCGCGGATCAGCACCGGGTCGGCGAGGTCTTTGCCTTCAAATTTCACAGGCCCACGGATCAGGTCGTCCCATTCAATCGGCTCATGTTTCAGCAGGAACCGCCAGTGTGGCTTACGCCCCTGCGCTTCATATTTGGCTTTCTGCTCATCGCTCAGATCAAGCGCGGCGCGGTCATAAATTGGAGGCAACCCGCGGGAGAGCAGGGATTTCCGTTTCAGCGCCAGTTCATCCGGCGTTTCATAACAGGGATAGAGCCGCCCGTCCTCTTTCAGCTTTTGGATGAGTTCGTCATAGCGTACTATCCGGTCACGCTGCCGGGCGAATTCATCCCACTCCAGCCCCAGCCATTTCAGATCACGCTGGATGGCTTCGGCATATTCTTCCTTGCTCCGCTCCGTATCCGTATCATCCAGACGCAGCATAAAATGACCGCCAAGTTTTCTGGCCGCCAGCCAGACAATGACGGCAGTGCGGACATTGCCAACATGCAGCTTTCCGGTTGGAGAAGGGGCAAAACGTATTTTTACAGGTGTGTTTGTCATTCTTTTCTCTTATGAAGCGCGATGGACCACATAATCCGTCACGCGGTGCAAGATATCTTTTACAGGAGAAGCGGGGAGGATTTCCAGAGATTTCTCAGCTTTTTGTGCATAGATTTCAGCTTTTTCAAGACCTTCTTCTATAATTTGATGTTTCTCCAGAATTTGTTGCGCCTGCCTCAGATCGCCGTCTTCCTGCCGTCCTGCCGTGATCGTGCGTTTCCAGAATTGTTTTTCCATTGCGTCTGCTTTGGCATACGCCAACAGAACGGGCGCGGAAATTTTGCCTTCCCGGAAATCGTCTCCGACCATCTTTCCTAATGCCGCCTGATCTGCCGCATAATCCAGAACGTCATCCGCAATCTGAAACGCCAAACCCAGATTATAGCCAAAATCATAGGCCGCTTTTTGCAAGTTCCCATCTGCCTCCGAAACAACGGCCCCCACTTCACAGGCCGCAGAAAACAGAGCCGCAGTTTTGGCCCCGATCATGTCGATATATTGCTCCCAGCTCGTCTCCAACTCGCGTTGCATCTGGAGCTGCATCACCTCCCCTTCCGCAATAATCGCCGAGGCATCGGAGAGGATTTTCAAAGTCTCCAAAGATTTATCCGCGACCATCAACTGGAACGCACGGGAAAACAGAAAATCCCCGACCAGAACACTGGCCTGATTCCCAAAAACTTCATTGGCCGCCGCCTTGCCGCGCCGCTCCGGGCTTTCATCCACCACGTCATCATGTAAAAGTGTGGCCGTATGGATAAATTCCACCGTCGCCGCCAGACCGTGCGCCCGGCGCATATCCCCTCCTAGAATCGACGCAATGGAAAGGGTCAAAAGCGGGCGAATGCGCTTGCCCCCGGCAGAAATCAAATATCTGGCGATGTTATTAATCAGAGGCACGTGGGACGTCATGCGCGTCAGGATTTCCTGATTTACGCACTCCATATCTTGCTCCAGAAGGCTTGAAAGGTCTTCTAAAGGGGACACAGGCTGATAAGCCACTGATGCTTCCATAATTTTTAGCATAATAGATTTAAAACAGGTTTTTACACTGACCGCAAGATAAGGATATTTTAAACGTCCCTTTTTGAAAAAATAGCTGTGAAGGCCAGAATTATATCGTTATAATTGAGTCGTATGAAACGTATTCTCGTCGTTGATGATCAAATTGATATCCAGGAAATTCTGGCAGATTTCTTGCGAAACAGTGGGTATATCGTTGAAGCCTGCTCGAATGGCATTCAGGCTGCACAAAAAATAAAGGAGAAGACTTTTTCTCTGATCATCACGGATTTGATGATGCCGAAGGGAGATGGATTCTCGTTTATCGCCAATACAAATGGACGTTTGGAGACCCCAGTTCTGGTTATGACTGGCGGTAGTAATTTTGAGAAATACAAGACAAAAATAGAAACCCTGCAAAACGCAGGCTATCTCATTTTAAGAAAACCTTTTTCCAAGGACGAACTGGAAAAAGTTGTCAAAAAACTTTTGAAGGAAGTCTAAGCCTCCACAATAGGAATATAAATAAAGAAGGTGGTCCCCACCCCGACCTCGCTCTCAACACGTATGCTGCCTGACCATCTCTCAATAATATTATAGACAATTGACAGCCCCAGCCCTGTTCCTTCCCCGACTTCTTTTGTCGTAAAGAATGGATTGAAAATATGTGCCAGATCTTCTTCAGAAATGCCCTTGCCTGTATCTGAAATAGAAATTTCTGCATAATCGCCACGTTGCAATTTCAAAAAATGCGCTTCTTTGGGCGGCAAAAAGATACTATCTGCCTTGATTGTGATATCACCTTTTTCGAACATCGCATGAGACGCGTTAATGAACATATTGGTAATAATTTGTATTAACTCGTGCTTGTTAATATTTGCAATACGAGATGGATTCAGTTTTTCCAGATCTATATTCACATTAATGGTTGACGGCATCATTTCGTTCACAAACATGACAGCCTCCAAAACAGCTTCCTGTAATGGGACCCGTTCAAGATCTTTCTGGTCACCGCGCGAGAATAACAAAATATCATCCACAATTTTTGCCGCGTTTTTTGTATTACGCTCAATCCGTTCCATATTTTTTAGAAGGTATTCCTTGTCCTTTTTTTGCGGGCCTTCTGTGATTTTGGCTGCGGCCATTTGTGATGACATCAAAATCGGTTGCAATAAGTTATTGATTTCATGCGCGACCCCACCGGCAAGCTGGCCGAGGGCTTCCATTTTTTGACGACGGCGCTCTGTTTCCTCTATCTTCAACTGATCAGTAATGTCTTTTCCAGACAGAATAAAAGCGGTTGTATCCAATTCTTCCCGCCCACTCCCTTTATTCAGGATATTCCAGTTAATAATCCGCTCTTCATCATCAGGCAGGTTGAGATGGGTTTCAAATGCAACATCTCCACTGTCATTAATTTTGTATTTAATATTATCGCGGTCGTCCTCATGTAAGAGGTCTTTCCAGGGTTTTCCAAGCAGATCCGCTTCATCCCGTCTGATCAAATCAGTCACAGCCGGGTTTGCCGATGAAATCAACCCGTGTTTATCAACACTCACAATCAGATAGGGAACTTCTGAAAGAATAAAGGAATTAAACTCTTTCTCGCTTTTCAAGGCTTGTTCGGTCTGAAACCTCTGAATGGCATATGTCAGCGTCCGATCAATAATGGAAGGTGATAATTCGGATTTTAAAATATGATCATAAATTCCAAGCTGAACAGACCTCTCAAGTAACCGCTCGGCATCGAAATCCGTCAATAAAATAAAAGGCCCGATCTCTGGATTTTTGCTATGACTTTCCTCAATCAGATCAAGACCGTTTTTAGCCCCTAATGTATAATCAACCAGATATATATCATGCTCGTCCTGCATCAGCAATGCCAGCCCTTCTTCGTAGGACTGACACCACTCGAGACTGATGCGATGTTTGTTTGGCAAGACTGCAAATATCTTGGAGGTCAGCAGATAATCCGTATGATTATCCTCTATCAGCAATACCTTGATTTCTGTATCATTCGCTGTCATGCAGGCATTTTATACCTAAAAGATTTTACGATTTATGAAGAAAGCCGTTACAATTTTAAATTGTAACTGAATTTTTCTAGATATCAAGGTTCGCAACTTTTAAAGCATTGTTCTGAATAAATTCACGGCGCGGTTCGACCACATCGCCCATCAGGGTGGAGAAAATCTCATCCGCCTTGGCAGCGTCCTGAATAGAAACTTGCAGGAGCGTCCGCATCTCCGGGTCTAATGTTGTTTCCCAGAGTTGTTCCGGGTTCATTTCACCAAGACCTTTATAACGGGAAATCTGCATACCCTTTCGTCCGGTGGCAAGCACGCTTTCAAGCAGATTCATCGGCCCGTAAATTGTCACCTTTTCTTTCCCACCGAAAAACAAGGTTCCCGGGCGATCAAAGTTTCCTTTCAGCCAGTTCAGTGCCCCGTGCAAACGCACCGCATCCGGATTCCGGAGCATATCCGGCGAAATGAGAACCTTTTCCGTGACACCGCGAATAGTGCGGTACAGATGATACCCTCCGACATTACTCCACTCACCGACCCAGGTATTTTCTCCTTTTGAGGCAATAGAGTTTAGACGTGTCGCAATGTCTTTTGCTTTTTGCTCTGAGGCGCTGTCTTCATTAAACGCACCTTCAATCGCCAATTGCTCCACCACATCCCGGCTACCGATCCGGTTCATCAGAGCTTGAATTGATCCGCGCAAGGCTCGTGCTTTTTCAACCAGCTCCCGTAAGTCCACACCCGTCCGATCAGAGCCGGTGTAATCCGTAAAAACGGCATCCTTAAGAGCACAATCCAGAAGGTAGGCATCCAGAGACGGATCATCTTTCAGATACGTTTCCCCGGAATTTCCGCGTTTCACTTTATATAGCGGCGGCTGAGCGATATAGAGATAACCACGTTCAATCAGTTGCGGCATATGACGGAAAAAGAACGTCAATAGCAGTGTCCGGATGTGCGCACCATCCACGTCCGCATCCGTCATGATGACAATCTTGTGATAGCGGATTTTATCAATATTGAATTCTTCCGGCCCAATCCCCGTTCCTAAAGCGGTAATCAGCGTGCCAATTTCCTGTGAGCCCAACATCCGGTCAAAACGTGCCCGCTCCACATTCAGGATTTTACCGCGCAGAGGCAGAATCGCCTGATTTTGGCGGTGACGTGCCTGTTTCGCAGAGCCCCCCGCGGAGTCACCCTCCACAATAAAGATTTCGGATTTGGAGGGGTCTTTTTCCTGACAGTCCGCCAGCTTGCCCGGCAGATTGGAAATATCCATCACGCCCTTACGGCGGGTCAGTTCACGCGCCTTTCGCGCCGCGTCCCGTGCCTGCGCCGCTTCCATGATTTTATTGATAATGATCTTGCCTTCGGCGGGATGTTCCTCCAGCCAGGTCGCCAGATGTTCACCAATCGCACTTTCCACAACCGGACGCACCTCGGAAGACACCAGCTTGTCCTTTGTCTGGGAGGAGAATTTCGGGTCAGGAACCTTGACAGACAGAACGCAGGTCAGCCCCTCGCGCATGTCTTCCCCGGTCAGCTTCACGCCCTTGTCTTTTTTTGTGGCGTTTTCCTCAGCGTACTTGCCCAAAACACGGGTCAGAGCGCCGCGGAATCCAGCAAGGTGCGTTCCGCCGTCCCGCTGTGGAATGTTATTGGTAAATACCAGCATGGTTTCATGGTACGCGTCCGTCCAGCGCAAAGCCGCTTCCACCGTAATGCCAGCCTCCTCGTTATAGGCCTGAATCGTTATCGGATCGGGAACGAGCGGTTTTTTGCTGCGATCCAGATATTCAACAAAACTTTCAATCCCGCCTTCATACTCAAAAACGGTCTTTTTCTGCGGGTCTTCCCGGTCATCAACCACCTCAATATGCACCCCGGAATTCAGGAACGCCAGTTCGCGAAGACGGTTTTCCAGTGTGCCAAAATCAAACTCCGTCATGGTGAAGGTTTCAGGGGAGGGCAGGAACGTTACTTCCGTTCCTTTTTTGCCGCCTGAATCACCAACAACTTCGAGCGGCTTTTCAGCCTCTCCATGGCGAAAACGCAAATAGTGTTCTTTACCATTCCGCCAGATACGCAAGATCAACCATTCAGACAAAGCGTTCACAACCGAAACCCCGACCCCGTGAAGGCCACCGGAGACCTTGTAGGAATTCTGGTCGAATTTTCCCCCGGCATGCAGACGCGTCATAATCACTTCCGCGGCGGAGACCCCTTCCTCCGGGTGAATATCCACCGGCACACCGCGTCCGTTATCGCGAACAGTCACAGAGCCGTCCTTGTTCAGGATCACTTCGGTTTTATCACAATGCCCGGCGAGCGCTTCGTCAATCGCATTATCAACGGCCTCATACACCATGTGATGCAAACCCGTGCCGTCATCCGTATCGCCGATATACATCCCTGGCCGCTTGCGAACGGCGTCCAGCCCCCGTAAAACCTTGATGGAGCCAGCTCCATATGCTTTGTTTTCCTCTAAATTTTCGGCAGCGTCTGTCATATCTCTAAAATCTTTGATTTTCTTTTGCTTTTCGTGTTTATGATTAAGTGAGTTTTATAGCACGTGAGAACCGAAAAACATAATGAAAAACCAAGAAAATTCCGCATTAATCCCCTTGATTCGAGAGGATTTGAGACAAAACTTCACCCCCTATTCCTCTGCTGCATCGGAAATGGGAAAGATTGACGGCGCGCATTACCTGAATGCCAATGAAAACCCCTATCCATTCAAGGGGTTGGAAGGATATGAGCGTTATGACGTCCAGCAACCGCCCGCGCTGATTGCAGCGATTGCCAAAAACTATCAAACGCATAAAGACTACATCGTCGCCACGCGTGGCTCGGATGAAAGCATTGACCTGCTGATCCGCATGTTCTGCGCGGCGGGACGGGACGCGATTCTCACCTGCCCGCCGACATTTGGCATGTATAAAATTTACGGCAGCCTGCAAGGCGCAAAGGACGTGCAGGTTCCCTTGTTGCAGGAAAGTTTGAATTTCTCACTGGATGTGGAAAGCATTATCAAAACGGCCAAAGACCCGCAACAGCATATCAAGCTGATGTTCCTGTGCTGCCCGAACAGCCCGACGGGAAACCTTTTCCCTCCGACAGATATCGAAAAAATCATTCAGGAACTGGAGGGGTATGCCGCTGTGGTAGTGGATGAGGCCTATATTAATTTCACACGGCAGGACAGCTTTGTGCAGAAACTGGAACAATTTCCAAACCTGATCGTGCTGCGTACCTTGTCCAAAATCCATGCCCTGGCCGGGGAGCGGATCGGCTGTGCAGTTTGTGCAGACACCGCTTTTACAACGTTTATGCGCGGTTGTCTCGCCCCCTACCCAGTCCCTAAATCCGTTGCACAAAATGCCGTGGAAGCTCTCAGGCAGGCCGAAGAGAGACAAGAGGAAATGGTGTGTAAAATTGTGAAAAGCCGCCAAATTCTGGCCGAGGCATTCACACAATGCCCGGACGTGGAGTGTGTCTATCCATCCGAAACGAACTTCCTGCTGGTCAAATTTATAAGCTACAACGCGGCACAGCATTTCATTAAACAGGCCGCAGCAAAAAACATCATCCTGCGCGACATCTCCGCAAAAGAAGACACTCAAAACTGCCTGCGGATTTCTGTTGGGACGGAAGAAGAAAATGAGATGCTCATTCATTTGGCAGAAACCATTGCAAAAGCGGCCTAAGATGAAAAAAGATGTTACACTACGGATAAACCCCATAGGCCCGTTCTTTTCTGATGGAGATGAAGAATGCTTTTTTCAGTGGTTAGATCAAATCAAATGCATAAAAGGATATGAGGGATCAGGCGAATCTTTGTCAATAGCCGTTGATACGAGCTTGCTGGAAGACAATGAATTAAGGGAAATTATCGCACTTTTATATCGCTATGATATAGATATGAAACAATTAGCCGTTTTCGATTGTGCGAAATTTTCCAAATGGTTCAGGAATAAAGAAATGTTCTGGCATGACAGGGTTTTTGGAAGCCGCCCATAATCCCTAATCACAAAACGATGTGCAATAGGTATTTTTCTCAATCCCGCCGCCGCAATTGACATGGCAAATCCGGTGGCTATCATCACATTGCGTATTACAAGTCGTGCTGGAACAATGGCCGTCCTTTTCAAAATCCTTAAGGGTCTTGTCCACAGATTGATCACTCAGAAGCCGTGTATTCGCATATTCCAGATAGGCCAGCTTGGCGTTCAGCGCGGCATCGCTCCGGCATGTCTGTTCTTTTTCAGTGCATGCATTGTAGCAGGCCTGCCGTGCGTCCAGACAATGATTGGCGCAGGTCTTTCCCTCCAGAGTTGGCGGCGCGGTAAAGGCATATTCCGTTTTATAAACCGGGCCGCAGGCCGATAGAGACAAAAGGGCAAAGCCACACGCAAGAACGCTCAAAAATTTCATCATGTCTCTACCGTAGGAATTATTTTGCCGAAGGGCAATAAAAATTACGTGACGTTTGCCTCAAACGGCGCTAATAAAATCTTATGACTTATAAAGTAGCCGTAATGGGAGCCACAGGAAATGTTGGCCGTGAACTATTAAATATTGTCAAGGAACGGGACTTCCCCGTTTCTGACATGATCGCCCTTGCCTCCAGCCGTTCAGCCGGGAAAGAAATTTCCTTCGGGGATGATACGTTAAAGGTGCAGGACCTCTCCAAATTCGATTTTAAGGGGGTGGATATCGTTCTGTCCTCTCCGGGTGCGAAAGTTTCCGCTGAATACGCGCCCAAGGCGGGCAAGGCCGGAGCGGTTGTGATCGATAACACCTCTCATTTCCGCATGGACCCGGACGTGCCGCTGGTCGTGCCGGAGGTTAATCCGGAGGCGGTTGCCGAATACAAGAAAAAGAACATTATTGCCAACCCGAACTGTTCCACCATCCAGATGGTTGTGGCGCTCAAACCCCTGCATGATCTGGCAACCATCAAGCGCGTCGTTGTCTCTACGTATCAATCCGTTTCCGGCTCCGGCAAGGAGGCGATGGACGAGCTGTTCAACCAGACCCGCAAAATTTACGCCAATGAGCGAATTCAGCCGGAAGTGTACCCGAAAGAGATCGCATTCAACGTCATCCCGCAGATTGATAAATTCATGGATGACCGCGCCACCAAGGAAGAATGGAAAATGATGGTGGAGACAAAGAAAATTCTCGATCCCAAAATCAAGGTCTGCGCCAACTGTGTACGTGTTCCTGTCTTTATCGGCCACGCGGAAATGGTCAATGTGGAATTTGAAAAAGATATTTCCGCGAAAGACGCCATGCGGGCGCTGCGCGATGCACCGGGCGTGACCGTCATTGATCTGGACAGTGATATGGAATATATCACCCCTGCGGAAATTGCCGGGGAAGACGATGTCTTTATCAGCCGCATGCGCGAAGATCCGACCGTGGAAAACGGCCTGAACTTCTGGTGCGTGGCCGACAACCTGCGCAAGGGCGCGGCGCTGAATACCGTGCAAATTGCGGAAGTTCTGGCAGAGAAATATTTATGAGTGAAACAGACGGAAACATCTATATCGGCTCCTACACAGGCGCACCGGACAGCAAACAGAACTTCGCCCTGAAATGGGCCAACCGTCATGGCTTGATTGCCGGGGCGACGGGGACGGGAAAAACCGTGACCCTGCAAGTCCTCTCCGAAGGGTTTTCCGCCGCCGGTGTGCCGGTCTTTATGGCGGACGTGAAGGGCGACCTCTCCGGTATGTGCCAACCTTCCGAGATGCAGGACTTTCTGGTCAAACGTGCGAATATCATCGGCCTTGGTGAAGATTACAAGGCACAGGCTTTTCCCTGCGCGTTCTGGGACGTCTTTGGCAAGGAAGGTACGCCTGTGCGCACAACGGTTTCGGAAATCGGCCCGATCCTGCTCTCTCATATGCTGGAACTGAACGACACGCAGGAAGGCGTTCTCAATATCGCGTTCCGCATTGCCGATGAAGAGGGATTGCTGCTGCTGGATCTGAAAGACCTGCGCGCCCTGCTGATTTCCATGTATGACCGCGCCGCGGAGATTTCTGCAGAATACGGCAATGTCTCCAAGCCCTCTATCGGCGCAATCCAGCGCGCTTTGCTGCGGCTGGAAGATCAGGGGGCGGACAAATTTCTTGGCGAGCCTGCACTGGAGTTGAAAGATTTCATGCGCAGCAATATCGACGGACATGGCTATATCAATATCCTGAACGCCACCGAATTGATGCAGTCCCCCCGCCTGTATGTGGTGTTTTTGCTCTGGCTTTTGTCTGAATTGTTCGAGAAGTTACCCGAAGCGGGGGACTCCGACAAACCGAAACTGGTCTTCTTTTTCGATGAAGCACACCTGCTGTTTAACGATGCGCCCAAACCCCTGCTTGAAAAAGTTGAACAGGTAGTGCGCCTGATCCGCTCCAAAGGCGTTGGTATTTACTTTGTCACGCAAAACCCGCAGGACATTCCCGAAACCGTACTGGGGCAACTTGGCAACCGGGTGCAGCATGGCCTGCGCGCCTTTACCCCGAAACAGCAAAAATTTATCAAAGTCGCCGCCGAAACTTACCGTCAAAATCCAGCCTTTGACGTAGCAGACGTGATCACGGAACTGGGTGTTGGCGAAGCACTGGTCTCCACACTGGAAGCCAAGGGAACGCCCTCCGTTGTTCAACGCGTCCTGATCCGCCCCCCCTCTTCCCGTTTAGGAGAAGCAAGCGCCAGCGCAAAAGACATGGCGCGCAAGGCAGACGGTCTGGGCGATAAATATGATAGCACCATTGACCGCGAGTCCGCCTATGAATTACTGCTTGAACGCGCCAAAGCCAAAGAGGCACAAATGACCAAAGCGGCGCAAACACAACCCAAAAAACGCGCCTCTAATCGCCAGAGCGTTGCCGAAGCGGCGATCAAATCTGCCGTCCGCGCCGCCAGTTCCTCACTGGGGCGCCAACTCATGAAACAGCTCATGCGTGGATTGCTTGGCGGGCTGAAACGGTAAAAAACCATGTCTCTCTCGACATTACGGGAATACACAGCAGACACTTCGCAAGAGACCCCCCGCGATGGCACTGCACTCCTTTCCGGCTATTCCATAGAGGCCGTTCCCCGAAGTGTTGCAAGTATTGAAAGTTTCAAAACGTATCTGCCTGCCGGAACGCGCGTTTACATCCCCCATATTCCCGGCACGTCCTTTGATGATATGCTGGCCACCGCAAGACGCATCGCAAAGGATGGCTATCCGGTCATGCCGCATTTTTGTGCGCGCCTGATCAAAGACAAAGCCATGCTCGCCAACTGGATCAACCGCTATCAGGGGGAAGCCGGGGTCAGGCAGGCTTTGCTGCTGGCCGGTGACATAAACAAACCTTGCGGAGAATTTCACGCCTCCATACAACTTCTGGAAACCGGGCTCTTTGAAAAAGCGGGATTTGAACGGCTGCATATCGCCGGGCATCCCGAAGGCAGCCGTGATATCGACGATCATAAACTAATGGAGGCGCTCCACTGGAAAGCCGCATTTGCACAGCGCACCAATGCGAAAGTAGCGATTACCACACAATTCTGCTTTGATGCCAAAAGGATTATTTCCTGGGCAGAAACATTGCAGGCCGAGGGGATTAATCTGCCGATCCATGTCGGCCTTGTCGGCCCGGCAACATTGCAAAGCGCCATTCAATTCGCACTTACCTGCGGCATCGGCCCCTCCCTGAAGATTTTGCAAAAACGCGTAAGGGACATGACGCACCTGCTCCGCCCCTACGCGCCGGATGACATGATTACCGCGCTGGCAGCTTACAAAGCAGAAAATCCGCATACCAATATTGAAAAAGTTCATTTTTTCCCGTGTGGCGATTTACAAGCAACAGCAATATGGGCAGGCAAACAAAGAAGATAATCCCTTTCCCCTGCACAGTTTATTTACAGAAAATCTTGCTTTCTTCCAGCTCCGTCCCTAAAATTTTCAGATGGAACCTGCCATTACGCCCTATTTTCAGACAACCCAGTTCACTTGCGGTCCCTGTTCCCTGATGCGTCTAATGCAAAAGCTGTGTCCTGATTATACACCTACTTTACGGGACGAACTGGAAATCTGGCGGGCCAGCAATACTGTTTTCATGGGTGAGGATCAAGCCGGCTGCAATATTTACGGACTGGCCTGCGCCGCCCTGCAACGGGGGTTCTTACCGGAAATTTTTGTCAGCGAAAACAGTGATACCATTTTTAATCATACCTTGGAAAACGACCATGAAAGAACATGCCTGCTGACTGCTCAGGCCATTGATAAAGAGCACGCGCAACGACATCACATTCCCATTACCATAGAACGCCCAAGCAAAAACCTCCTGACCCGTCTTGCACAGGAGGATCGTGCAATCCTTGTCCTCATCAATGACGGAGAAGTCGGCCACTGGGTCGTCTGCGATAAAATTACCGAGCAGGAAGTTCTCTTGTTCGACCCGTATGAACCAACGGAATTTTCCGATGAAAACGGCCTGTTCCATGTGTCATGGCAAAAGTTTCTAAGGCTCTCACAAATCAATGGCGAAACGGCGTTTTTGTCGCTGACAACATAAGTCGTTCGCTTTCCTGTCTATACGGAAAGCTGCATCAGGTGCGTTTCAACACGATCATTAATTGGATCAATGTAGCTTGTACCGCCAGTCGCCGCCTCAAACGGCTGTTTCACCCAGCCGCGTTTCTCGTAAAATGAAACCAGTTCTGGTTTTTGAGCTTCCACGCTGAGATGAATATGCGTTTCTCCCAAAGAGGCAGCATGTTCCCTGCACGCATTGAGTAAGGCAGATCCA
>CAKZKV010000315.1 GCA_937124505.1 uncultured Alphaproteobacteria bacterium | reverse complement strand
TATTTTTCAATCGTCGGGATGTCGCTGTAAACAATCTCGTCAACATGCTTCAATATATGGGACTTTTGATCCTCAGAATACGCGTCATACGCTGATTTAGACATTGCCAGAAGCTTCTTGCCCCCTGTCCCTCTCAGTTCCAGAGAGTTTCCACAAAAGCGACGCAGCTGCTGCGGCGTGATTTCTACGATATCACGATATTCCGCAATTTTATCCAGAACACGGGATTTATCTTCGGGATAAATACAGTCCGCACAAATACCCGTAAAGGACGTCCCGATATACATCATCACATCTGTGTGATAGACAGGCTTCCCAACATGGTTCGTGGTATGAAAGAAAATCGGCTCAAAATCAAAATGCTGGCACCATTGTTTCGCCAGATCCTCATCCGTTCTGGGAGAGAGTGCAAAATAGGCAATCCCGTTCACTCGATCCAGCCAATGGGAGCCTGTACTCTCTAGAAAACACCCCCTTTCTTCTTCTCCTGACATATCCAAAGCGACATCGTAGGAATCTTTCAAAAAGGCCATGATATCAGGCCTGCGCTCAATCCGACGGTTCTCAGCCAGCATGGGATACAAAGCCATGCGTCGCCCTGACAATGTGGCGACCCAGTTATTGCAAAAAACATCATCCGGGGATTCATACTGCCCTATCGCCGTCACCACAATAACACCGGCCTCTACCAGATGATCGCGTATGCGCCGAAATTCTTCCACGGCCTGTCTGTGAACAGATGATACATCCTGCGGGTCCTCTGACTGATAGGTATTGGTTGCCATTGTCTGAGGATTGGAATGAAACCCGGCAGGTTCCATCATCATTATTTTATTAGTGGTCTGGCTTATTGTCATGAAATCCGAACTTTTCTTTTACCTGTTGCAGGTATTCCCGTTCTCTGCGCCATAATTCTTTCTGATCCGATTCTCTGCGCAAAGGAAATTTTTCCATACGTCCTGTATAGGGGAAGAAATTCACCCTGCGGCAATTTTCTCCGCCAACGTCCTGTGAGATCAACTTCAAACCTTTTTCAATAATCTCATTCTGGGCAAAAACCACGTTTTTTAACCCCATATCGAAATCATCGTTCATGATCGTGGCCCCGCCGGACAGACGAATATTAATACGCTTTTTCCCTGCTCCTTTAAATTTCATCTCCTTGATCAAATTTTCGAGCGGTGCTTTTGCACAGGCAATAATATCTTCGCTGTGATCTTTATGATCTTTAAAATTTTTGATCAGAGTCTCTGGAATCAGGACATGCGCCATACCGCCAATATGGGCTTCTATATCATACATACAAATAATCACGCCCGCCCCGGTTTCAGACACGATAATTTCATTCGACTCATTGGAGCAATAACACTCCCCTGGCATAACAAAATATTGTTTTTGCCAATATTTCTCATCAAAATAAGATTGATAATTTTTGTGAACACGCCGTTCTTCGGTCATAATAGTAGTTTAACCCCAACTCTTTAATAAGTTCTTATGGAACAGAACTTTCTGAGTTTACGCCAGAGCTTTCAGCCTGTCTATAGTGCCGATATCAGCCCATTCCATGCAAACAGGTAGTAATTTTTTATTTGGCAGCGCTTCCAGTAATGCATAGTCAATTGATATATCAGGCAAACATTCAAACGTCTCTTTTTCCGGAACCGGCAAAGAAAGAGACATTACAATATTCCATATCTGAGCGGAATTTGCACGAAACGCTTCTATTAAAACCGATGTACGCACCATAATAATCCCGGTATTCCAGTAACAGCCCTGATGGATATATTCCGCTGCCTTTTCAACCGGGGGTTTTTCGTGAAAAAAAGCGATATTTAGCGAATCACGATGCGTTTTAATATATCCATATCCTGTATCCGGCGTTGTCGGCTTTTCTCCAAACAAGACAAAGCTACCTGCTTCTGCTAAGGGAAACGCTTTATCAAGGGCAGCATGAAACACATCCGGCTTGCCAATTTTATGATCACTTGGCAAAAACAACAAAATTTCATCCCTTCCCTTGTTTTGATAATAGCGTGCGATCAAAGCCGCTGCCGGGGCTGTATTACGGCTGAGAGGCTCCAGCACAATGACATCCGCGGTCATATGAACCCCGTCCAAATCACGCCTCACCAGTTCTATATGCTGATGGTTACACAAAATAGCCGGGGATCTGGCTGCCCGCACCCGCAACAGGGTTTCCTGAAACATGCTCAGATCGGAAAACAGGGACAAAAAAGGCTTTGGTTTTTCAGGCGTTGAAAGAGGTTGCAGACGACTGCC
>CAKZKV010000314.1 GCA_937124505.1 uncultured Alphaproteobacteria bacterium | reverse complement strand
GTGCTTCGCCTGTGTACGGATAAGTCCTGCCCAGCAGGGTCTGTAGGCCGGGCTCATGGACGGCATCTATGAACTGATAGCCACCGCCGCCAAACCGGGGTGGCTTGACCGTCCAGCCCGTGATAATTTTCGCCAGACTGATAACGTCATTTTGGGTATAGCCGCCATGAACGCCAAGTGTGTGCAGTTCCAGAATTTCGCGGGCAAGATTTTCGTTTAAACCTGTATTTCGCCGTTTGCCTATCAGGGAATTGGGGCCGAACGAACCGACGTTATCCAGATAGACCAGCATGGCGGGATGCCGGACTACGGCCAGTAAAAGATCGGAAAACCTGCCTAGAACATGAGGACGGATTGCTTCGCGTTCGTATGCGCCGACCAACCAACTGATATAGGGTTTTCCTTTAAAAGACACAGTAAAATGATTGCTCCAAAACAAGACCAGTCTCTCAAGGAGAGGGGTGTCTGTGATAATCGCGTGTTTGAACCGCGCTTCCATTTCATCGCGGTAAACTTCCAGCCCCTTTTTCACAAGGCCAATCTGCTTTTTCTTTTTTGCGTTTCGGATGCTGGCGACTGTTCTGGTCAGATCATCCGTAGATTGAAAATGCCCTTGGATGACTGTGGTTTGACTGGAATGCAGTTGATTGAGTAGCCACGCCTTCGGGTTTTTCTGTATCAGTCTCATTTCTGTGACATCCGAACCCAGTCCAAAACGGTGTGAGGCGATATATGATTGATAAGACAACAAAAACTCCGTGATAGTTTGATTGTTATTTTATTGTACGGCTTAGAACTCATTTTCCCTCGCCCATTTTTATAATTTTATTGAAAAACCTGCGGAAACTGCTAAAAGCACATATGATTTTGGACAAGGCCAAGGAATTTTTGACGCTGGAGGCTCTTTGGGAGCTGGCACGCTTCGGAATCGTGGGTGTTGCGGCAACGCTGATTCACCTGTCAATTGCCTTGTATCTGGACAGTACAACCTCCATCAATATTTTTGTTATCAATACGCTGGCGTTTTTGTGTGCCTTCGGCATGTCGTTTTTCGGGCATTACTTCTGGACGTTCAAATCCAATGCGCCGAAACTGAAGGCCTTGATAAAATTTTTCAGCGTGGCCTTGTCAGGGTTGATGGCCAGTTCGGTGATGATCCTGATGCTGATCTGGGCCGGGCTGGAGAGTGACATGCTCAAGCTGACGATTTCTATTTTAATCATTCCGGCGGTGACATATGTTGTCGGAAAATTCTGGGCGTTTAAATCTTAGGAGAAAAGTATATGCCATCACAAAAGAAGACTTTATCCCTGATCTGTCCCGTTATGAATGAAGAAGAGGCGATCCCGCTTCTTTTGAAAGAGCTGGAGCCTCATCTGGAAAAGGCGATGTCCCTGATGGGAAAGGGAGCGGCTTATGAAATCCTGTTTGTGGATGATGGCAGCCGGGATAAAACTGTTGAAGTGATTACCGAACAGAGCAGAAAAAATGACAGGATCAAGTTATTACGGTTCTCCCGCAATTTCGGAAAGGAGGCGGCCTTGGCTGCGGCGCTCAGACATGCGTCAGGGGATGCGGTCATCCCGATTGATGCGGACTTGCAGGACCCGCCGGAGGTGATTGTGACGCAATGTGCATAATTCTGTGATTAACCTA
>CAKZKV010000313.1 GCA_937124505.1 uncultured Alphaproteobacteria bacterium | reverse complement strand
TCTCCTATTTATTAATGTTTATGAAATAGGAGATAGCGTATTTATCCGCAGAAGTCTGTTTCAGTTCGGTAATAGTTTGTATCAGTTTTGTAAAAGTTTTGCCGTTATTCGTTGTAATAAGGCCGTTTATATTTTGGCGGGATTTTTTTGTATTTCTCGGGCACAGTAAAATATTCCGGAAGCTGATAGCCTTCCGGGGCCTTATACTTGTCGGGAAGGGCGAAGCGGTCGGGGGGTAGTTTGTACTTGTCCGGCAGCTTGAATTCCCCGCCGTCTTTCGGCAAGATTGTGATGATTTTGTCTTTTTTTTCGATCACGATTGTTTCATCGCCGCCGCCCGTGATATACACCTTTTTTTTGCCTGCGAAGGCAGGGCTGCACAGCAATGCCAGAATGGCGGTTCCCAAAATAAGTTTGCGGCGTATCATCCTCATTTCTCCTTTTTCCCTTTAGTATATATCATATAGGGCGCTCAGGCGACTTTTCGACCTTCTTCATCCAGCCATTCCTGCAAGGGTGTGACATCCAGCTCCCGGTCTTTCAGGGCGCGGATGGCCTGTACGGCGGCGCGCGCGGCGGTCAGCAGGGTGTAATACGGTACTTTATGCATCAGGGACTGGCGGCGGATAGACGTGGCGTCCGCCACGGCCTGCGCATTTTTCATGGTGGTGTTTATCACCAGATGGATATCGCCATTGATGATGGCATCGACGATATGCGGCTGGCCTTCCAGAACCTTGTTGATCCGCTCGACTTTCAGGCCGTTTTTCTTCAGGAAATCATGTGTTCCGCCCGTGGCGACCAGCTTGAAGCCCAGATCGTAGAGGTCTTTGGCAATCGGGATCAGGTCTTCTTTGTCGTTATTTTTGACGGACAGGAAGACACGCCCTTCCGTGGGCAGTTTTGTGCCGGCGCCAAGTTGCGATTTTGCGAACGCTTGTGCAACATCCTTATCCAGTCCCATGACTTCACCCGTAGATTTCATTTCCGGCCCCAGGATCGGGTCAACGCCGGGGAATTTATTAAACGGGAAGACAGGGGCTTTGACTGCCGTGTGATCCGGGTTCATGCCGGTCAGTTGTGAAGAGAACTTGCTTAAAGGCTCGCCCGCCATCACGCGCGCGGCGATCTTGGCAATCGGCACGCCCGTTGCCTTGGCGACAAATGGCACGGTGCGGGATGCGCGGGGATTAACCTCAATAATATAAATATCGAATTCGCCGGTGGATTTGTTTTTCCTCACCGCAAACTGCACATTCATCAGCCCTTTGACTTTCAAGGCTTTAGCCAGTTTGATGGTTTGGCGTTCGAGTTCTCTAACGGTTTTATAGGTCAGGGAATGCGGGGGCAGGGTACAGGCGGAGTCCCCGGAGTGAATGCCTGCCTCCTCGATATGTTCCATGATGCCGGAGACATAAACGTCCTTCCCGTCGGACAGGGCATCTACGTCAATTTCAATCGCACTTTTAAGGTAGCGATCCAGTAAAACTGGTGTATCGCCAGAGACTTTGACGGCAGTGTTGATATATTGGGTTAACTCATCTGTGGAATGAACGATCTGCATGGCCTGTCCACCCAGAACATAAGATGGGCGAATGACCAGCGGAAAGCCGATTTTAGATGATATTTCAATGGCTTCTTCTCTGGATTTGGCGATGCCGTTCGGCGGTTGTTTCAGTTTCAAATCATGCAAGAGCTGTTGAAAACGCTCACGGTCTTCGGCCAGATCGATTGCATCCGGGTCTGTGCCAAGGATAGGAATGCCTTCCTTCTGCAGGGTTTTGGCGAGTTTGAGGGGGGTCTGCCCGCCAAGCTGGACGATCACACCCAGAAGTTCACCGTTTTGTTGTTCCGCGCGGATGATTTCCAAAACATCTTCCTGTGTCAGGGGTTCAAAATACAGGCGGTCGGAGGTGTCATAGTCCGTGGAGACGGTTTCCGGGTTGCAATTGACCATGATGGTTTCAATGCCGGCTTCTTTTAAGGCATAGGCGGCGTGTACACAGCAATAATCAAACTCAATCCCTTGTCCGATCCGGTTTGGCCCGCCGCCAAGGATAATGGCTTTTTTGTTGTTTGTCGGGGCGCATTCGTCATTTTTAAAGGTGTCATTTCGACGACCTGAGGGAGGAGAAATCTCCAGAGATTCCTCCGCTACATGTTCGGAATGACAAGGGGAATAATAGTGCTCATACGTCGAATACATATACGCCGTTTCGGACGGAATTTCCGCGGCGCAGGAGTCAATGTGCTTGTAAACAGGACGGACACCATATTCATGGCGGGCCTTGCGTACGTCACTTTCCGAAATGCCTGTTAATGTTGCGAGCCGCGCATCGGCAAAGCCCATCGTCTTCAGGCTGTGCCAGCCTTCCGTATCAGTCGGCAAACCGTTGGTTTTGATTGACTCTTCCGTATCGACGATGTGCTTAATCCGGTCAAGGAACCATGGATCATATTTTGTAATATTGTGGATGTCTTCAACGGACATGCCCAGGCGCATGGCCTGCGCAATATAGAGAATGCGTTGCGGGGTCGGTCTGGAGAGGACGGCGCGGATCTGGTCGCTGTGTGGGCCCCTTGAATCTTCCTGAGAGCCGACGGGCAAATCATTAAATCCTTCCAGGTCTTTCTCTAACGATCTTAAAGCTTTTTGTAAAGACTCTTCAAAGCTGCGTCCGAAAGACATCGCTTCGCCAACGGATTTCATGGAGGTGGTCAGCGTACCCGGCGTGCCCTGAAATTTCTCAAAGGCAAAGCGCGGGATTTTTGTGACGATATAGTCGATGGTCGGTTCAAAGGAGGCCGGGGTCTTGCCGCCGGTCATGTCATTCCCCAACTCGTCCAGCGTATAGCCAACGGCCAGTTTGGCCGCGATCTTGGCAATCGGGAAACCTGTCGCTTTGGAAGCGAGCGCAGAGGAACGCGAAACACGTGGATTCATCTCAATCACCACCATACGGCCATCTTGCGGGTTCACGGCAAATTGCACGTTGGAGCCACCAGTTTCCACGCCAATCCCGCGCAGTACGGCAATCGAGGCATTGCGCATGATCTGGTATTCCTTGTCCGTGAGGGTCAGGGCCGGGGCAACGGTGATGGAATCCCCGGTGTGAACGCCCATCGGGTCGATATTTTCAATGGAACAGATAATAATGCAGTTATCCGCCTTGTCGCGCACAACCTCCATTTCAAACTCTTTCCAGCCGAGGACGGATTCTTCCACCAGAACTTCGGTGACGGGAGAGGCGTCCAGCCCTTCACGGACGATTTTCTCAAATTCCTCACGGTTATAGGCAATGCCGCCGCCCGTGCCGCCAAGGGTAAAAGACGGGCGGATAATACAGGGCAGGCCAATGTCGCCCAGGCAGTTGATGCCTTCTTGCAGGGTATTGACGACCTGGCTTTTCGGGCTTTCAAGCCCCAGTTCGTCCATACAGTCGCGGAATTTCTGGCGGTCTTCGGCTTTGTCGATCACGTCAGCGCGTGCGCCGATCAGTTCCACGCCCAATCTTTTCAGTGTGCCGTTTTTGTCCAGTTCCAGCGCCGTGTTTAGCGCAGTCTGCCCGCCCATGGTCGGGAGCAGGGCATCCGGCTTTTCTTTTTCCAGAACTTTGGCGACGATCTCCGGCGTGATCGGCTCGATATAGGTCGCGTCCGCCATCTCCGGGTCGGTCATGATGGTGGCGGGATTGGAATTGATCAGGATGACGCGGTAGCCTTCCTCACGCAGGGCCTTGCAAGCCTGCGCGCCGGAATAGTCAAACTCGCAGGCCTGTCCGATAATAATCGGCCCGGCGCCAATGATGCAGATGGATTTGATGTCAGTTCGTTTGGGCATGTTTTTCTTTCTTTTTTTATTTATTCACCACAGAGGACACAGAGGTGTCACGGAGTTTTTCACGGAGGCTATGATATAGTTGTTCTGCTTAAGAATTGGACACATTCCCTGTTTCGTCATCACACGCTTTATGCGTGTGATCCATGGATTGCACGGACAAAGCCGTGCAATGACGAATTTGAAAAGTGTCCTGTTCTTATTTGGAATCACTATAGCTTCTCAATTAATTCTTTTTCTTCCAAAAAACTAATAAATTCTAGACTTGCATTAATTAACTCATCATCCCGATCTTCTAGTTCCAACTGGCCTGATTCCTTAAAAAGTTTAGCTCCGTGAAAAAGGTTGTTTCTAACTTGTCTAAAGCTGTCTATAAAACTTTCCCAATCGTCAACTGTGATAGCTTCTTTATTAAAAGAAAGCTTGTTGTCTTTCACATGAAATTTTCCCGGTGGTTTCTCCTTTAAAATTCTGAATTTTGAATAAGGTTCTTCGTCCCAATCAATTTCCGCAAAGTGTTTTTTCTCTTCAAGGTTATCTTTGTAAGCGATTTTTAGCTGAGCCTTGTTAATATACCTATTGTTTTCTGGCCATGTTTCGGGGTTATCTCGGAGTGTAACAATCTCAAGCAATGTCATTTTTTCAAAAAAATCATAGTATATTTGATTCATAACTTCCTCCTTGCTTTCTCTGTGTCCTTCGTGTCCTCTGTGGTGATAAATATTTTTTCGTTTGGGCATTTTATTCCTGTTGATCCATTTGTGTTTGCGTGTTTGAAAGTGGAATAATCTCATCACTGTTGTTTTTTTCTATAAACGAGGAGTCTATTTTATTGATAGAAATGTTTTCCTCTTCATCACGGGAAATCATCATGATGCCTGTATGCGTAACGCCCGATCCCCAGGTGTAAGACACATGTAACTCTGGCTGACAGTTGTCCGTTAATAAGTTGATGGATGTAATGCCGCCGCCGAAAGTGGGAATGCTCACCATTTTATTATCAAAGTACATCCAGTTCTCTGGTGCGGCGGGATTATCAACATAGAATAACTGAACACCCAGTTTTTCGTATGCATGCGTGGCGTCAATCTCGGTTACACTGATCTTCTCAAGGGCGTCCTGATGAAAGTCTGGTTTCTGTTCAAGAAGATTATTGATGTATTTTTCTTTGAATGCGGTTTCACTGATTTTATCGGCAGCTTCAAACGCTATTGTTTGTTCGCAATCTTGTTGAGTTGTTTGTTCAGCAGGTGGTTCTGCTGATGCAAAGCTGTTTGTTGAAACAAAACAAACAGCGACGATAAGGCCAATAAGAATATTAGATTTGAGCATGTTAAAGTTCTTTCTTTGCTCCATTTTGTAACAGAGACACAAACTGTGCGTTGTTTTCATCATATTCCAGTAAATCGCCCGCGCTCATATCGAACAGCCAGGGTTTGATGATCAGGCGGTTTTCATCCAGAGCCCTGGCGACGGACGGATAGCCCTTCAGGTTCTCAGCGCTTTGCAGGACGATCTGTTCCTCGGCATGGCGGTGCAGGTCGTCATGATCTGTTTCGTTATCGGCCATGGCCTGCGCACGCGCAAGGCCGGTTTTTGCGACCTCTATAAAGCTGGCGATCTCGCTGTCCTCAATATCGTCGATCAGTGCGTGGATCGCCCCGCAACAGGTATGGCCAAGGATAATCAGTTTGCTGACGTTGTTGTATGTCAGGGCGTATTGCAGGGCGGCAGCCAGAGCGGTGCCGTGCTTATAAGGGCGGACGATGGCACCCATGGCCTTATGTGCAAAAAAAGTTCCCGGAGGAACGTTGAAAATCATGCCGGGATTGGTACGGGAATCTATGCACGAAATCACAAAATAGTCGGGGGCCTGACCGTCCCGGACCAGAGCGGGCATCACAGCATCGGGTGTTTCATATGCCTGTTTGCGGAACCTGAGAAATCCTTCGATGAGGGCTTCCGTCATGCTCGCTCCCCCATGTTTATTGCAAAACCGTTCTGTGTTTCAGGCATAAAAAATCCGGCCTTTCTTTTCTCTAGCGCCGGAAACTATTTAGTAAGGGATTCACGCCGCTTTTGCAACGTTTTTCTGGGTCAGGGGCGTTTTTGTTTGAACAGCCAGTCCCAAAAGCCTTTTTTCGCGTAAATGTTGGCGCAGTCGGCATGACTGGCATCTTCCTGTTCAATATAGGCTACATCGCGTTTTTTGCCTTTGAGACGGGCATGGATATCACGGGTGATCTGAACGGGGAAGGTGTTGTCTTTTTGTGTATGATAGATGAGCAGGGGAACGTCATCAATCGCGGTAATTTTCAGGGGATCGTATGTACCGCAAACGGCAAAGGCCCCGGCAAATATTTCGTGGTATCTCGCAAGCATGCTGTAAACGCCGATGCCACCCATGGAATATCCGGTGAGGTAGATGCGTTTCGGATCCAGTTTGTAATCTTTGGCAACGTTCTGTAACGCTTCGAGTGCAAGCGGAGCCGCGCTGTTCCAGTCATATCCCGGCGGGGCAATCGGGACAATCACGATGGCTGGGTATTCTTTTTGCAACCCTGTCTCAAAATAATAACGACCTGCGGACATCTGGCGGGAGCCGTCATGCAGTAACAGTACCACCGGCCAGAGTTTGTCCGGCGTATATGTTTCCGGTACAT
>CAKZKV010000312.1 GCA_937124505.1 uncultured Alphaproteobacteria bacterium | reverse complement strand
GCATGTACCATGTGCGGGGCTTGATCCCTTTGAGCAGGAAGATCACCTGAGCCGACAAGCCGACGCAGACAATATTTGTCAGAAGCAGCAGACCCGCACCAAAAGCTGCGCCAAAAAGCCCCGTTCCCAGCATCAGGCCGGCTGTCGCGGCAGGGGGAAGTAACGCGACCGCCACCATTACCCCGACAAGGGCGGACGACAAACCGGAGGAGAGGGACAAGACCGCCGCCGCACCGGACGCTAATGCCAGAATAACAGAGTCATATCCGACGATGGTACGGGTTATGATTTCTGTACTTTCCAGATCGTAAGTCGGGACAAGTAAGCCAATCAGAATGGTGATGACCAATGTAATCCCCATACCAGCCAGATTTGTTTTGATGGACGTCCAGATCAGGGACTTGTCACCGACCGCTGCACCGAAGGCAAGGGCCAGATTAGGGCCTAAAAAGGGAGCAATCACCATCGCACCGATGACAACGGCGACATTATTCTGGATCAATCCAATCGTGGCGACAATGGTTGACAGGGCAGCTAATAGGATAAAATTCATATCCAGGTTCGCGCCTTTGGCCATTTTTGTATAGAGTTCTTCACGCGTGATTGTTCCTGCCTGGAAGGCAGTTTTTCTTTTTTTTCCGTTACCTTCCTCTTCTTTTTCAAGTTCTACTTTAGGAAGGCAGGCGTCAACAGGAATGACGACAAGCCGCCAGTTTTTTTCCTTATGCATGGCTTTCTGGATTTCATCCATCAGTTCTTGCTGGTTATGAACATTCACCAGAATTCTAGTTGTTCTGCGGTTGTCCTTGTTCTTTGCGCCATACCACCAGTCAATGGCTTTATGCTTTTCGGCCAGTTCGTGGAGCGTGTCTTTACTGGAATCTGGTGCTGAAATTTCTAGGATGCGAAGAACCATTTCCTTTATTTATAGAAAAATAAACGAAAATCAAGGCATTGAATTTCGCTCTTGCAGTTTTTAAAAAACTCGTGTTAATGTCTGTTATTCTCTAAACACAATCGTCTAACTATTGAGGAAAAAATACCTATGTTTCACCGTCCCAGACCCGAAGAAGACAACGAAAACAAAGAACAAACGCAAAATTCAGCAGAAGGATCTAAAATGTCAGAAAACTCACAGGAAAATAATCAAGGCTCCGGCGAAAAGTCTATAGGTATTCCAAATTCAGGGTTGTCTCGCCTTGGAACAAATGCTGGCCGTCCAAATATTCCCGGCTCTTATCCGGGCTACATGGGAACGCCTTCCTATAATCCTGCGGCGGTCTCAACGGCTGCAACGGGGTCTCAGTTTGACAGCGGTCGTAAATTGATTGTTGGTCAGGGCATCAGCATGTCCGGTGAAATTGAGGCCTGTGATCATCTGATTGTCGAAGGTAAAGTTGAGGCAGCGTTGCGTGGTGCCAAGCTTTTGGATATTACTGAGAATGGTACATTCTTCGGAACGGTTGAAATCGAAGAAGCCAATGTTGCAGGAACGTTTGAAGGAGACCTGACTGTGAAAGGTCGTTTGACGGTTAAATCAGGCGGTTCTATCACGGGTGAAATTTCCTATGGAGAACTGGCTGTTGAGGCAGGTGCTGTGATTGACGGAACTCTGCGTCCGTTGAATGCAGCCAAGAAGGACAAAAGACCTGCACCGAAGTCATCCACAACCAAAACACATCAGCAACAACAGCAAAAAGTTGCCCAGGATCAAGGGAATAGCAATGATCTACTCTTCTCCGAAGACAAGAAAGTTGCAGCAGCTGAATAAATTTTGCTAAAATTAGATATGATTACGAAAATGAAATCGTATGTCAGAATGACCATGTTTCCCATGGTCATTTTTGTATTAACGATCACGGCCATGAAATTCGGCCCTGTTACGCCGTCTTTCATGGAAAACCGGGCCGAAGCATCTATGCTCAAGCCGCCGGAAGACCTTTCTTCTGGTATCTTCTCAGCGATCCGGGATTGGCGGACGTCTACAATTATTCGCACCAGTCTGACCTATGATCCGTCACAGTTTTACAAAATGTCTGATCGTGATCTGCGTAAATTATTCGGGGAGCCATCTTTGAACAGACGGGAAGGCCAGATGCGAATGATCCAGTATGTGCATGAGGGATGCGTGGCCGATTTTTATTATAAAGCCGGGAAAGAGCAGACAATTTCCCATTATGAAATTCGTCGGCTCCAAGGGACCCCTACGTCAGATTGCCTGAGCGATCTGTTGCATCATCTTTAAACTATTTTGTCCTGAAACCCGCATAAATCTGAGACAATACAGTTTGCACAATCCGGCTTTCTGGCTTTACATACATAACGGCCATGCAAAATCAGCCAGTGGTGGGCATGCAGTTTGTATTCTTCCGGCACGACTTTATTCAGTTTTTCCTCGACTTTGTCCGGTGTTTTTGCCGGGGCAAGCCCCGTTCGGTTGGCAACGCGGAAAATATGCGTATCTACGGCGATTGTTGGCTGGCCAAAGGCAACATTTAGAACGACATTGGCGGTTTTACGTCCAACGCCGGGCAGCTTCACCAATTCTTCCCGCGTTTGGGGGATGTCTCCACCATATTGTTCCATCAGTATTTTTGAAAGCTGGTAGACATTTTTCGCTTTTGAATTAAACAGGCCGATGGTCTTGATCTTATCTCTGATATTCTCCTCTCCAAGCGCGACCATTTTTTCCGGTGTATCGGCGATAGCAAACAGGGCGGGCGTGGCTTTATTGACGCCCTTATCCGTGGCCTGCGCAGACAAGACAACCGCGACCAGAAGCGTAAACGGGTTCGTCCATTGTAACTCGCTCTTTGGTTCCGGGGTCGCGGCGGATAGCCTTTTGAAGAATTCTATCCTGTCTTCTTTTTTCATTAAATTGATCTAATCCGCGCTTGAAACCTGATTATGGCAGCAAAGCGCGAGATTTTCTAACACTCAACCAGACAATTTCTATATCGCGTGTTACAGGCCGCTTTTTCCAATGTGCTGCCCGCATTTGCCATGCATGTGTCGTGAGCGCTTTTACAAGCCTCAACACACGCATTATTATTCAGAGCCGTCACATCAGGTGCCGGTAAATTATTTATAAATTCAAGGATTTCATCCAAGGCTTTTTCTTCTGCATCGGTTAATGTTCTCATGGTTTTCTCCTTTACATGATAAAAATTAAAAATATATGGGAACGGAAAACGAATATAAAAACAAGTCATAATTCTCAAAAAGCACAGTTTTTTTTTCAACTCTGTCCCCAAAATATCCAACATCCCAAACATGATGCGCAAAAAACGGATTGGCAGGAGGGTGAGAAGGCGCTACATCGGTTATGTATGAAGACATATGACAAAATGGCGCAGGCTGTTGATTATCTGGTGGCAAACCACTCTGCAGCACTGTCCTTACAAAAACTGGCGGATATATTTGACGAGGAACCGACCGCCTTTCAAAAAAAGTTCCAGTGTTATGTCGGGGTGACCCCCAAGCAATTGCAGAAATATATGTCCATGCATCATGCGCGGGAATTATTATTACGGGGGGATCCAACGTTGGAGGCGGCTTATGAGGCAGGGCTGTCGGGAAATGGCCGCTTGCATGATTTATGTGTCAGTGTGGAGGCGGCCACGCCCGGAGCGATTAAGTCAAAAGGGCAGGGGGTGAGGATTATCTATGGCTGGCATCAAACCCCGTTTGGAGATGTGCTGATCGCCCAGACGGAAAAAGGCATTTGTTGGCTGTCCTTTGAACTGGAGGGGGAGAAAGGAAAATCTTTTGAGCGCTTGCGGGCGCGTTTTTCCAATGCTGATTTTACCGAAAGTCGGGTGATGACAGAAGAAAATGCGGGGCGTATTTGTGCGCTGTGGAAGGGGGAGACTTCCGGCAAAATCCGGCTGAATCTGTTTGGCGCAAATTTCCAGATACAGGTCTGGCAGGCGCTTTTGAAAATCCCGCAAGGAGGCACGGTGTCTTATGGTACAATTGCAAACGCCTTGAGCAAACCATCCGCCAGCCGGGCCGTTGGGGCGGCGGTCGGCGCAAATCCGGTGTCTTATATTATTCCCTGTCACCGGGTGATCCAGAAATCCGGACTGATTGAAAACTATGCCTGGGGCAGCGCACGCAAGAAGGTACTATTAGGGTTGGAAACGTCCCCTTAATTCTGTCCTTCACTCCACCACGTATCGGCAATGGCAAGGTCGAGGTCAGGCGGGGTTTCCGGGCGTTTGATATAGTCCCAGTGCGCCACGCGCCAGGCCGGCATGTGCCAGTTTGGAATGACGTAATAGCCCTGCAGTAAAACGCGGTCCAGCGCTTTGCAGGCCGTGACCAGTTCTTCACGGCTTTGTGCCATAATAATGTCTTCGACAAGTGCGTCCACAACCGGATCTTTGATGCCGATATAATTTCGAGAGCCGGGGATGTCCGCCTTTGCGGAGTTCCAGAATTCGCGTTGTTCATTGCCCGGAGAGCTGGATTGCGGAATGCTGAGGACGGTCATATCAAAATCAAAATCCGTCATGCGTTTTTGATATTGCGCCGGGTCAACCACGCGAAAGTTCGCTTTGACGCCGATTTTTTTCAGGTTCTGGATGAAGGGCAATATCCAGCGCTCAAACGCCGGGTTGTTGTCGATAAATTCAAATTCCAGCCGCACGCCATGATCATTCACACGCACGCCGTCAGGGCCGAGTTTATAACCGGCCTCCTCCAGAATGCTTTGCGCCTTTGCGAGGTTTGACCGGTTCTGGCCGGAACCGTCCGAGGCGGGGGGCGTGTAGATTTCAGTGAAGACTTCCGGGGGCAACTGGTCTTTATATTGATTCAGGAGTGCAAGTTCATCTCCCTCTGGCAGACCTTCTGCGGCCATCTCGGAATTTGAGAAGTAACTATGGCTTCTGGTATAGCTGTCATAGGCAAATTGTTTGTTCGACCATTCAAAATCAAAGGCGTAGGCGAGAGCCTCGCGCACGCGGATGTCCTGAAAGACCGGGCGGCGGATGTTATAAATAAAGCCCTGCATGCCCTGTGGCAGTTCATTTTTAATCTTTTCCTTTTTGATTTTGCCGGTTTTCACCGCGTCCGTCTCATAGGCCGTGGCCCAGAGTTTGGCCGTGTTTTCCTGCCGTACGTTATAATCCTCGGCAAAGAACGCTTCCAGGGCAATATTCTGGTCACGGTAATATTGGTAGGTAATGTTATCAAAATTATAGCGGCCTTTATTGATGGGCAGGTCTTTGCCCCACCAGTTTGGATCACGCTCATAGGTTATGGAACTGCCGGGCTTCATGTTCGCAATTTTATAGGGGCCGGAGCCAACCGGGGGAACAAGGGTTGTTTGCGCAAAATCTCGCCCTTCCGTCGTCCAGTAATGTTTGGGGAAAACAGGCATCTGACCGATAATCAAGGGAAGCTCAAGGTTGTTTGTGGTGTTAAAGACAAATTTGACCTGATTAGGTGTGGGAATTTCCACACGCTCAACATTCGCATAATAGGCTTTAAAAAACGGCTTTCCCTTTTCCATCAGGGTTTCAAACGTCCATTTGACATCTTCCGGTGTGACGGGCTGTCCGTCCTGCCATTTGGCTTCCGGGCGCAGTGTAAACAGGGCGTAGCTGCGATCTTTCGGAACGGTAATACTTTCCGCTAACAGCGCGGCCCCACTGAATGGCTCGTCATAGGATTGCTCCATCAGGCTTTCATAGGTCAGGGACAGACCGGACGCAGGAATGCCTTTGACGATGTAATTGTTCAGGCTGTCAAATGTGCCGAGTGCGTAAAGCTTCAAATGTCCACCTTTCGGGGCGTCCGGGTTCACATAGTCGAAATGTGAAAAATCGGGTTCGTATTTCGGGGCTCCGTAAATGGCAATGCCGTGGGCTGTTACTTTTACAACGGGCATGTCTATTATTTCTGCGGTTGCCGGGGCTGAAATCATCAGAAAAAAAAGAAATGTCAAAAGAGTGCGCATGAAAGTTATCCACAGATTGAAAATTTTGGTATAATATTTGTATAGCAGGATGCTGGAAGCGCCGCAAAGCATTTGCGGCAACTTATAAATGAAAGGAAAAAGAATGTTTTCCGATGTGAATAAAGTAACAGAAAAATTACCAATTGCGAGTGACCCGCGTGCAAAACAAACGGACACGCGGGAGGAGATTTTGCGCCATGATCCGGAACAGGAACGGCGTAAAGGTGCACATAAAGGCTTTGCAAACGAACAGGGATTGTTTGGGGATGATCAGACAGAGGTTTCCGTCGAATCCCTTGAGGCGTTCTTGCCCATGTTGCTAAAGAATTTCTCAGCGAAAGAACGTTTTTCCGAGAAAAGTGTCGTCACAGAGAATCAGGAGATTTCTTCTCCCAGTGCACAGGCGGCAGGGGCGTATGCGCGAACGGCGCAATATGCGCCTGTACAGAATCCTGAAATAGCTCAGGATGTTGAAGGAAGCGAAGATGTGTCATTCAATCCGGAAGAGGAACACCCGACACTTTCCAATGCGGAAGTTCAGGCCATTCACCGTCTGCAGGCCGATGTGAAAAAGCTGCGCGCAAAAGGAGTGAAAGCGATTTATATCAACAAGGCCGGAACGTTTCTTGAAAGCCTGCAAAATGCGGTGCGTGAAGCGCTTTGATTGATTGAACCGCCAAGGCGCCAAAACTCCAGGAAACAAAAAGAATTGTTATTACGAGCGATAGCGAGAAATCTCATGAAGCAATCGGGAGATTCCTCCGCCTCTCACGAGGCGTTTGGAATGACAGTCCCCTTTGGCGTCTTTGCGTCTTGGCGGTATAAAACGTTAAGGCTTTGAAAAGCTTCATCCCTCTTTCGGCTCAACGGGCTTGGTCACGGCGTCTACCTGATCCTGTATCTGGTCCATGATGCCGCCCGCAGTTGAGGGAACGGAGCCACGCGTGGCGGGGGCGCTGCCATCATCAATATCATCATCGCGGATGATGGGTTTCCCGGCGAGAAGCGTGGCGATTTCATCGCCACTCAATGTTTCATATTCCAGCAGGGCCTTTGCCAGTGTGTGCAGGTCTTTTTCTTTTTCTTTCAGAATTTTTTCGCCGGTTTTATAGGCATGGTCAATAATACGGTGCACTTCCTGATCAATCAGGGACGCGGTTTCATCAGACACGTTCTTGGATTGCGAAACGGAGTGACCGAGGAACACCTCTTCCTGATTATTCACATAGCGCTGGAAGCCCAGCTTTTCACTCATGCCCCATTCCGTGACCATGCGGCGGGCGACATTGGTAGCCATGGAAATATCGCTGGAGGCGCCGGTTGTTACCTTTTCCGGGCCAAAGATCATTTCTTCGGCAATACGTCCCCCAACGGCCACGGCCATATCGGCTTCCAACTTGGCTTTGGACATGGAAATCCGGTCATTTTCCGGCAGGCGCATCACCATACCGAGGGCGCGACCACGCGGAATAATCGTAGCTTTGTGAATCGGGTCTGATTCTTCCAAATTCAGGCCAATAATCGCATGTCCTGCCTCGTGATAGGCGGTCAGTTTCTTCTCATTATCGCTCATCGCCATGGAGCGGCGCTCGGTTCCCATCATGACTTTATCTTTGGCGTCTTCAAATTCATTCATCGTCACAACGCGGTTTCCGCGCCGTGCCGCGAGCAGAGCGGCTTCATTGACCAGGTTTGCTAAATCCGCCCCGGAAAAGCCGGGCGTGCCGCGGGCAATGACCTTTGGATTGACATTTTGCGAGAGAGGAACTTTTTTCATATGAACGTTTAGAATTTTTTCACGTCCACCAACATCCGGTAATGGCACGACGATCTGGCGGTCAAAACGTCCGGGGCGCAAGAGTGCAGGATCAAGCACGTCCGGGCGGTTGGTTGCGGCGATCAGGATAATGCCTTCATTATCTTCAAAGCCGTCCATTTCAACCAGTAACTGGTTCAAGGTCTGTTCGCGTTCATCATTCCCGCCGCCGAGGCCTGCGCCACGGTGACGGCCCACGGCATCAATTTCATCAATAAAGATAATACAAGGCGCATTTTTCTTGGCCTGCTCAAACATGTCGCGGACGCGGGACGCACCGACACCGACAAACATTTCTACAAAATCGGAACCGGAGATTGTAAAGAACGGGACATTCGCCTCCCCGGCAACGGCGCGAGCCGTCAGGGTTTTACCCGTTCCGGGCGGCCCCACAAGCAGAGCGCCCTTTGGGATTTTTCCGCCCAGACGCTGGAATTTTCCGGGATCTTTCAGAAATTCAACGATTTCTTCCAGTTCCTGCTTGGCTTCTTCAATCCCGGCGACGTCTTCAAAGGTTACACGGCCATTATGCTCGGTCAGCATGCGCGCACGTGATCGTCCAAAACCAAGTGCGCCGCCGCCTTTGCCACCTTGCATCTGGCGCATAAAGAAAATCCATACGGCGATCAACAGCAGCATGGGGAACCATGACAGAAGAATGCTTAACAGGCTGATCTGTTCTGGATCTGGCTGTTCGGCATTGATCCGCACGCCGGCATCGGCCAAACGGTCCACGATATTTTCATTGTCCGGGACAATGGTTCCAAACATTTCACTGTTGTTCGTGTAATTACCGCGGATTTCATTGCCCTTGATGGTCACATCGGAAATTTTACCCGCCTGTGCATCGGCCAGAAAATCACTATAGGCAATTTTCTGATATTTGCCCATCTGGGTTTGATTGGCATTGTCAAAAGCATTAAACAGGACGGCCAGAGTCAAACCAATGGCCAGCCACAGTAAAAGATTACGTCCTTGAGAATTCATGTTATTAAAATAGCCTAACTCAACAAAAAATACAGCTTTAAAAGTGTAAAAGTATGTAATTTAGGCAGGATTTGTGCATTCTTTTTCGATAACTAATATCGCAGTGCCATTCTTTATCCTGTTTTCAAAAATAAGCTTTGCGAATGTTTGTTTTCTGAAAGGCAATTCCGTGAATAATTGTGTGGCAATTTCCTCCAGTTTTTCCATGCGGGGCGCATAGTCGCGGTCTGGTGTCATAGATAACACGGCGGATTTTATCACGCGGAAATGAATCTCTTCAGGATAATTGCTTAAAGCGTCAAGGTTGATGCGAATCGCTTGCCCGGTAGTTGTGACAGTGTTGTCCCATGCCTGTTGGCTTAACCAGACCAGAGCATCTTTTGCGCGGGAGAGGCGTTTTGCCGTCAGCGCCAGACGCCTGGAACTCAGGCCTTCCTGTTCCAGTATCTCACGGCTTTTACGGAGTCTGGGGCGTGCATACTCTTCCTTCTGATTGCTTGGGTCATTGAGGAAAGGAAGTGCATATTCTTGACAGTAAGACATTAACTCAGATTTTGGTTTGTCCAGGAGCGGGCGCAAAATTGTGAGATCATCCGCGTATTGCAATTCATCCTGCATACCGCATAGTCCGTCCAGACCGCTGCCTTTGGCAAGGCGAAATAAAAATGTTTCTGCCTGATCGTCCTGATGATGGGCGATATAAAGGTATTTAATGTGATGTTGTTTACAGTAAGCGGTCATTAGCTCATAACGGGCGTTACGTGCGGTCTCCATAATGCGGGCGTTTTGTTGTGGCGTTTCCCACGTCAGAATGGCCGGGCAGGTGTTTGGAAAGTTTGCTGCAATGCGCTGGACGTCTTTTGCTTCCTCCGCGGCTTCCGGGCGCAAATTGTGATTGACAATCAAGGCATGGATTTTTGTGCTTAGATTTTCTGTTGCGCAAATTTGACTCAGCATATGCGTCAACGCCAGACTGTCAGGTCCGCCGGACAAGCCGATGGCTACGGAGGATTGATTTTTAAGAAAAGAAGATAACAGGAAAGCAGGCATATTTATGCTTTCCTGTGATGAAAGATTAATTGGAACATCCCAGACGTGATGTTTCCAGTTCGGCGCGTCCGACAATGGTACGCGGGCCGTCTTTGAAACTACTCAGAAGTTGTGAAAAGGCAATGCAGGCATCTTCATTTTTTCCCAGACCTGCCAGAGACAGTCCTAGTTTCAGAAGATTGTCAGGTGCCTTTTGGCCTTTTGGGTCGGCCTGATAAGCTGTTGCAAAGCCTTTTGCTGCACGATCATATTGATTGCGGACATAATATGTTTCCGCCAGCCAGTACTGTGCGTTATTTTTTAGGCTATGGTCGGTGTTTTTATCCAGAAACGCCTGAAACTGCTGCTCTGCCAAGTCATAATTGCCGTTTCTCAGGGTCGCGAAGGCTTCTTCATATTCACGCGTTGCCGGATCTATCTGGTTGCTGATTTGACCCAGCGTGTCTGCCTTTGGTGCTTCCCAGTGTCTTGGAGACGGAGATGATGGCGATGCTATATCGGCTGAGCTTTGATTTTCCATGCCGTTATCAGTAGAGATGACGTCCGGCGCGTTATAAGATGAAACGGCAGATCCGTTTCTTGAAGACTTTTCCAAATCATTCAGGCGAATCTCTGCATCCGAAACACGGCGTTCCAATTCATTTTCCAGTTGCTTGATTTGGTAGGATTGCTCTTCAATCTTACCTGTCAGACGGCGAATTTCCTGCTCCAACTGGCTGATACGACCGTCAATGACACTGAGATTTGACTGTGCAGATGCTGCTCCTGAGAACAGAAGCAGCATCATAAAACATGTTCCTAAAAAATATCTTTTCACAGACATTATTCTACAACTGTTACGCCACGACGGTTTTGAGCCCAAGCACTAGGTGTTGATCCTGCAACCGCTGGGCGCTCTTTCCCATAGCTGATCACACGAATGCGTGAAGGATCGACGCCAGAGGCAATCATGTAGTTTTTCACAGAGTTTGCGCGACGCTCACCGAGTGCAAGGTTGTATTCACGTGTTCCGCGTTCATCGGCGTGCCCCTCAACAACAACATTCACATTCGGATATTGCTGAAGCCACTCGGACTGAAGTGTCAGTGTATTACGGGCTTCGTCCGTCAGGTTGTATTGGTCATAGCCGAAGAAAACACGGTCACCGGCTGTTACTTCCAGATCTGTTTGTGTCCCCGCTCCAGCAACCGGGGCTGCTTCGCCATAAGGGTCTGTAACAGAGGTCATTTCCTCTCCACCCATCATAGCGTCATCCATGGCTTCTTTGTCGCCGCCGCCACAAGCTGTCACAAACAAAACAGCAAATAACATCATAAAAATACGTACGTTCATATAAATTCTCCTTCACGCGGAATATCAAAATTAATAAAGGCTATATAGCACGTCATATATAAAAGACAAAGGGGTCTTCTCACAAATTTTGATCTTTGCTTGTTTTTCCACAGGAATTTGATAAGTTCACAGAATGACTACAAATACAGCAGCTACAGCAGCAAAAAGCGTTTATGGAACAGGTCCGGTTGAAGAGCTGATTGCCGTTCATACCCTAGCCGTCCTGGTGGACAATGAACCCGGCGTTCTGGCGAAAGTCATCGGTTTGTTTTCCGGTAGGGGATATAATATTGAAAGCTTGACGGTGGCTGAAACAGATCATGATAAAAACCTTTCGCGCATTACGCTGGTTTGTTCCGGAACGGCGGTTGTGATTGAGCAGATCAAGAACCAGTTGGGACGGATTGTCCCTGTGCGTGACGTGCATGATCTGACAATTGAAGGCTCCTTCGTCAGCCGGGAACTGGCTCTCGTTAAAGTGTCAGGCGTAGGAGAACACCGGATTGAGGCTTTGCGGATTGCAGATATCTTCCGGGCGCGTGTGGTCGATAGCACATTATCGTCCTTTCTGTTTGAAGTGACCGGCACGACGGAAAAGATTGATGCTTTTATTAATCTAATGCGTCCTTTAGGGATTGAGGATATCAGCCGTACGGGTGTGGCTGCCATGGCGCGGGGAACCAAAGAAGCCGCTTGAAACGAAAAAAACCCTCATCCATGGGGAGATGAGGGTATAAAGTTTCGTGGGGTTCTAAAAACTATCTATTGTAAAGTTACGCCGCTTTGTAATTTATGTTGTTGTCGTTTTCGGCGAGGACGCACTTACGTTCTTTTATTTCTTTTGTCATGCGCTCTGACTTTTCCAGTTCATCGCATATAAATTGTGCAATGGCAGGTCCGTATTTAATTTCAAGCTTTTTGTTTTCGTGTTTATAAATATCACTCACGTTCAATACCTTACCAAAATGCTATTATTAATACAACTTAAGTAAAACTTATGTGGTTGTCAAGGGTAAAATTGCGCATTTTTTTTGATTGGGTGAATATTAGGGAAAAAAGATGAATAAGGCGTTAATCTTATCTCCATTTTTTTGTTTTTGATCTGAATGGTGTGATCTCAATATGATACCATACATCTGCAATCCTATTTGCTGTCCAAAATCCTACATTTTCTTGTCTAAAAGTCATGTGAGACTGAAAAAATAAAATTAAATGTTGCGGGCAGGATTTTAGAGTGATAATTTGAAAAATAATCCGATTAAAATGCTCTCTATAAAGAGAAAGAAAAAATAAATAGCAGGATGAGTGACTTGTGATTACAGCAAAACAGCTTCGTGCGGCGCGCGCGTTATTGGGGTGGTCACAGCAAGAGCTTTCTAATGCTGTGGGGTTGTCAAAACCGACAATCGTTGATGCGGAAAAAATGGAGCATCAGCCCAGACCCGAAACATTAGCGCGCATTATTTCTATATTTGAAGGCCAGGGGCTGGAATTCATCAAGGGCGGCGTGAGGGAGCGTGATGATATCCTGCGTGTGTTTTACGGGCAGGAGTCATATTTACAGTTGTTGAATTACGCTTATTCGGAAATGGCGAATACGGGGGGTGAAATTCTTTATTATTGTGCGGACGAAAAACGCTCATCGGAAGACGTGATTAAACGCGAAATTGCGATGAGAGATGCCGGAATTACGCAGCGGGCTCTATTGAAAACAGATGATACGTATATTCTGGGAAATCTGGAAGAATATCGATGGACCCCAGACAAACTGTGGTCGGACAGTGATGTGAAAGTAATTTTTGACAATCATGTGGCATATCTGGTGAGCTGGCAGAATGAAATTAAAGTGATCGTGATTCAGGAAAAAATGATTTACGAGCTGGAAAAGCGGTTCTTTGAATTTGTATGGGACATTTCTGCCAAACCAACTCATTCAACGGCAGACTGGAGGCATAAAAATGTTTAGGTATGTACATGCCACGAAAAAAGAAAAATTCTGGAACAGGCATGATAATGTTGTTATCGGAGTCAGCCTGCAAAATCCGAACCTGACAGGGGACAGATTTGAAAAAGTCATTGAATGGGTGAACAGACAGGCAAATTTCAAAAGATGCTATGTGGACTTTGCAGATACGTTAAACCGTCATAATTATATGCTGTTTGATGGGCTGGATGAAGATGCGGCACATAGAAAAGCGATTGAAAATGGGGGCGCATGGCTGGAAGCCAATGCGAGCACCTTGGGTAAGTTAAATATACCCTATCAGATTATGCGTTGGGACAGATGGTTGCGACACCCGCGCTTTCCGTTTGTTTTGCATTGTATGGAGCAGGCTTATGATACGTATGAGCCCTTTCAAAAAGCGGTTCACGATGCCATTCATGTTTTTTTCGAAAGAAGAGGGCTGGATCAGCGCTGTGTACAGTCAAAAGAATATCGTCATGCGGTTGATTTTATTCTGGAGGAAATTTCCGTCGATACAATTATTTATGAGTCGATGAAGGCGGCCTATATTTATCCCAGTAAAGAAACGGACGCTTATAAAATGGTGCGTGAACGAAAAGTGCCGGGTGTGCCACATGGTCTGGAAAATTCGTATTATGTGTTTCTGATTGCGGAGCAGTCCGAAGCAGAGACGCCGAAATTTAAACAAAGAACCGCGCAGAATATAAATGAGCGCTATCTGTTTGTCGGTCAAAGAGCGGCCTAAGCCGCTTTTTTCTCTTCCAGCAATCCTTCGCGGCGCAGGACGGCGTTTTCATCCGCCGGGCGGCCTCTGAAGCGTTCATAGAGGACTTGCGGCAATTCCGTTCCGCCCTTGCTTAAGATGTTAGTTTTATAACTGTTTGCAACATCCTGATTATAAAGCCCTTTTTCCTTGAAGTATTCGAATGTATCGGCGTCCAGAACTTCCGCCCATTTATAGCTGTAATAACCTGCGGAATAGCCGCCCGCAAAGATATGCGAAAAGCTGCAAGAGGCCGGGCCGGCATAACGCGGGAACAGGCTGGTGTCTTTTGTGACCTCGTCTTCAAACTCTTCGACGCTTTTAATTTTCGCCGGGTCTGTTGAGTGCCAGGCCATGTCCATGATCCCGAAGTTGGTCTGGCGCAGGCCGCCCCAGCCGGTCATGAAGTTTTTGGCGGCAACCAGCTTATCAACCAGTTCTTGCGGCAAAGCTTCTCCCGTTTCATGATGGGAGGAAACCATCGCCAGCGTTTCCGGTTCGTAGCACCAGTTTTCCTGCACCTGTGAGGGGAGTTCTACGAAGTCCCATTTGACGGATGTACCGGCCACGCTCTGATAAGTCACATCCGAGAGAAGGCCGTGGACGGCATGCCCCATCTCATGAAACAGGGTCAGGACTTCGTTATGGGTCAGGAGGGATGGTTTATCCGGCGTTGGTTTGGTAAAGTTGCAGACAATGGAAATCACCGGGCGTTCCACATGACCGTTATAAAGGCCTTGTGAGCGCTGCGGCGCCATCCATGCGCCCTGTTTTTTGCCCTTGCGCGGGAAAAAGTCTGCGTAGAATGTGCCCATAAAACGCCCGGTTTCTTTTTCCTGTACATCATAGGCTTTTACATCAGGATGCCAGACGGGGTATTTGTCTTTTACTTCAACGAAAGACAGGCCGAACAGCTTGCTGAAATGTTCAAACGTGCCGTCCAGAACTTGTTGCAACGGGAAGTAAGGGCGTAAATCTTCATCCGAAAAATCAAACAGCTTGTGTTTCAATTTTTCACTGAAATACGCGATGTCCCAGGGGCACAGGTCTTCTGTGAATCCGAAATCTTTTGCAAAGTCCTGCAAGTCTTTGAGGTCTTTTTGGGCGGCGGGTTTATAAACAGCCTTCATCTTGTTCAGGAAGTCCATGACGTTTCCGGGTGTTTCGGCCATACGGCGATCCAAAACATAATGGGCGTGTGTTTCAAAGCCTAACAGTTTGGCGCGTTCATCGCGGAGGCTTACAATTTCCATGATGTTGGCACGGTTGTCATAGTCGTGTTCCCCGTTCGGGGCATAGCCACGGGAGGCAAAGCCACGCCAGATTTTTTCCCGCAGGTCGCGGTTATCTGCATATTGCAGGAAGGGGATGACGCTTGGGAAGTCCAGCGTAAACAGCCACTTTCCGTTATATCCTTTTTCATCAGCCATATGTTTGGCCATGCCTTTAATGCTTTCAGGAAGACCGGCTAGATCCTCTTCATTCTCCAGAACCATCTCAAAAGATTCGGCAGATTTTGTGGCGTTATTAGCAAATTGCGGGCCGAGGACGGACAGGCGTTCCGAAATTTCGCGCAGGCGTTTTTGCCCTTTTTTATCCAGCAAGGCTCCGTTACGCGCAAACGCCTGATAAGCATTGTCCAAAACCATACTTTGTTCGGGGGTCAGATCGAGATGATCTCTCTGTTCCCAGACACCTTTGACATGCTCAAAGAGTTTGGCATCCATCAGGACGTCATTGGAAAAGGCGGCGTTCATTGGCCCGATCTTTTCTGCGAGTTCCTGCAAGGTGTCCGTGCCGTTGGCGCTTAACTGGTTATAAAAGAGAGACGTGACATTATCGAGCGTTTCACTGGCTGTTTCAAGCGCCACAATCGTATTTTCAAATGTTGGGGCATCTGTATTGTTTTTGATGGCTTCAATATTTTTGTGCGCGTCCTTTATCCCCTGTTCAACGGCAGGCAGGTAATGCTCTTCCTTGTACAGGTCAAACTGAGGGGCATAATTGGGAAGCGGGGAAACGGATAACAGGGGATTGTTCATAAATTTCGCTCTTCTTCTTTCTTATAATTCAATTATTCCATATATATGTTGTTTATGGTTCATGTGCCAAGGTCTAAAATATTCGATGACATTTATTTTTCCGTAGAAGATGGCCCCGCGGAGACGAAATATGTGTTTCTGGACGGGAACAATCTGCCCGCACGTTTTGCGGAAAAGGAAGTTTTTACCATCTGTGAAACAGGATTCGGAACGGGGCTGAACTTCCTGATAGCATGGAAAGCGTTGGAGGAAAGTAAGCTGCAAACACGGCTGAATTTTATTTCTTTTGAAAAATATCCTTTAAACGGAGAAGAGATTCGCTCCGCGCTTTCCACGTTTTTTTACAGCCGTCATCTCTGTGAAGGCAGGGGCCCAGAGAAGACAGGGATAGATTCCCGCCTGCGCGGGAATGACGAGACAGGTTTGTTAGATCGTTTTCTTTCTAAATACCCGGAGGAGGAAACAGGAATTTATTGCATAGAGGTAACGGAGAAAGTCAAACTGACACTCATCTTTGGTGATATGAATGAAGAAATCCCGATGCTGAATGAACGGGTAGATGCCTGGTTTCTGGACGGCTTTGCCCCGGCCAAAAATCCGGAGATGTGGACGGAAACTCTGTTTGAGAATATGGCGCGTCTGAGTATCAAAGGAAGCACATTTGCAACGTTTACCGCCG
>CAKZKV010000311.1 GCA_937124505.1 uncultured Alphaproteobacteria bacterium | reverse complement strand
ATAAATCAATAGGTTAAGATTCCGAAACAAGTTCGGAATGACGCCTTTGAGGACTTTTTCAGAGGTTCCTAAGATACTTTTATTGTTCCTCCCCCCTTCAAGAAGGGGGAGGGGATTTTTCAGCAAACTGCTAAATACGAAGGCTGTTAAAGATATCTTCGGTAATGCCGCGCTCGATTTGCTGCATGTCGGACAGTTCCAGTTCGTCCAGACGGCAGCCTTTGGTTTCCGCGATTTTGACAATCTGCCCGGTGATATGGTGGGCATCCCGGAACGGAATGTTTAAATTCATCACCAGCCAGTCGGCCAGACGTGTTGCGGTGGAAAACCCGGACAGGGCTGCCTCTCTCATTTTATCCTTGTGAACCCGCATCGTGGCGACCATGCCGTTTGTCGCGGACAGGCAGAGGGTCAGGGTGTCAAAGCTTTCAAAGACGCTGGCCTTATCCTCCTGCAAATCTTTGTTGTAAGTCAGGGGCAGGGCTTTCAGCACCATCAGCAGTTGGGTGAGATTACCCGTCAAACGTCCTGTCTTGGCACGGATCAGTTCGGCGGCATCCGGATTTTTCTTTTGCGGCATGATCGACGATCCGGTTGACCACTGATCAGACAGGGTAATAAAGCCGAATTGGGACGACGACCAGAGAATAATTTCTTCCGCCAGACGGGAGAGGTTCAGACCGCATTGCGTACAGCAAAACAGGAACTCCGTGGCAAAATCACGGGCGGACACCGCGTCCATGGTATTGGACATCGGACGCTCAAAACCGAGGTCTTGTGCGGTCATGTCACGGTCAATGGGGAAGGGCGTGCCCGCCAGCGCCGCCGCGCCAAGGGGCGATTTATTCAAACGTTTCCGGCAATCCGCCAGCCGTGTTTTATCGCGGCTGAGCATATGCCAGTACGCATCCAGATGCAGGCCAAGCGTGACGGGCTGCGCCACCTGTAAATGGGTGAAGCCGGGCATGGCGGTGGTGTCATGTTCCTTGCTCAGGGTGTGCAGTGTGTCCTGAAGCCCTTCGATTTGCATGATCAGGTCATCGCAGGCATCACGCACCCATAGTTTAAAGTCGGTGGCAACCTGATCGTTGCGACTGCGCCCGGTATGCAGGCGACCCGCGGCATCACCAATGATCTCTCTCAGCCGCGCTTCGATATTCATATGAATATCTTCCAGTTCGGTTTTAAAGTCGAATTGGCCGCTTTCAATTTCTCCGGCAATCCGGTCAAGGCCGTTTTGAAGGACCTGCCCGTCCGCGTCGGAAATGATGTTTTGTTTCACCAGCATGGCCGCATGGGCCTTTGATCCGGCAATGTCCTGCCGCCATAACCGCCGGTCGATATCAATCGAGGCATTGATCTGGGTCATAATGTCATCGGGCGCGGCCTCAAACCGTCCACCCCACATTTTATTACTCATAGCTTTTTCCCTTTACTACAAAAGCATTCGCATTCAGATCTTCTTAACAAAACATGTTTTCAGGACAAGGCCTTTGACCTCCTTGGTGCGGCAATCAATTTCTTCCGGGTTGTCTGTGAGGGAGATGTTTTTCACGGTTGTCCCGCGTTTGATGGTCACGCCCGCGCCTTTGACATCGAGGTCTTTGATCAGGGTGACGGTATCGCCGTTTTGCAGGATTGTGCCGTTGCAGTCCTTTGTGGGCGTGCCGCCTTCTCCTTCATCGCCGTTCCAGGCGCTTGCCTCGACCCCGTAGTCCTCTTTGGCCTGTGCGAGGGCATCTTCTTTGCTCATATGCCACAGTTCCAGAGCAGGTGGTTCTTTGCTTTCTTCCTTATAACCATAGAGAAACCAGCCATCGGACGCCGGATCAAATTCCAGCGCCAGATGTTTGATGTCATTGGTTTCGGTCACAGTTGCCGTCAGTTTGCTCATTTTATTATGCTGCCTTGTTCAAGTGGTTGTGTGTTGGTTTTCCGTGTATGGCCGTATTATTACGCAAGCGGATCGCATTCACCTTGATAAAGCCTTCTGCGTCCTGCTGGTCGTAACCGCCCTCAATATCCATAGAGGATTGGTCGGGGTCGTACAAGGCCACAGGCGATGTCCGCGCAACCGGGTAGGCCTGTCCCTTGAACAGCTTGACCTGAACCGTGCCGCTCACGTTTTCCTGCGCCTTGTCCATGAAGGCCATCAGCGCCTCAAATTCGGGGGAAAACCAGAAGCCGTTATAGATCAGGTGCGCCACTTCCAGAGACAGTTTGTCCCGCAGCTTCATCAGTTCGCGGTCCATGGTCAGCCCTTCCAGATCGCGGTGGGCATTGTGCAGGATCGCGCCGCCCGGTGTTTCATAAACACCCCGTGACTTGATGCCGACAAAACGGTTTTCCACCATGTCCAGTCTGCCGATGCCGTGTTTTGTGCCGAGGTCGTTCAGCATCATAAACAGGGCGAGCGGGTCGGTTTCCGTTTTACCTGCACAGTCGGCTTTCACAGGCAGTCCTTTCTCGAATGTCAGGGAGAGGATGTCGGCTTCATCCGGTGTTTGTTCCAGCGGGCATGTCCGGGAATAGACGCTTTCGTCCGCGGCGGCATTCGGGTCTTCCAGAATACCGGCCTCGTGCGAAATATGCAGCAGGTTGTCATCTTCTGAATAAGGTTTGGAGCGTGATGCTTTCACCGGAATGCCGTACTGGTCGGCATAATTCAGCATGTCGGAGCGTCCGCGAAAACGGTTGAGGAATTCCGGCATTTTCCAAGGTGCGAGGACTGTGACGTCGGGCTTCAGGGCGTAGTAAGACAGTTCAAAGCGCACCTGATCGTTGCCCTTGCCTGTCGCCCCGTGGGAGACATAGGCCGCGCCTTCCTTTTCGGCAATTTCAATCTGGCGTTTGGCGATAATCGGTCTGGCGACGGACGTGCCGAGCAGGTAACGTCCCTCATACACCGCTTGGGATTTAAAGGCCGGGAAGATATAATCCGTGACGAATTCTTTTTTCAGATCCTCGACATAAATTTTGGAGGCCCCGATTTGCAGGGCTTTTGCGCGGGCGGCCTCGAAATCCTCTTCCTGTCCGACATCGGCGATATAGGCAATGACCTCATACCCTTCCTCAATCAGCCATTTCAAAATGACCGATGTATCCAGCCCGCCGGAATAGGCGAGAACGACTTTTTTGTTTTCAGTATTCATTGATTTTTTCTCCTTCCTGAATTTTTACACCTGAATTTTCTAAACACCATGCAAGGATGGCTTTTTGCGCGTGCAGACGGTTTTCCGCTTCATCATAAATGACCGATGCCGGGCTTGCCAGCACTTCATTGGTGACTTCTTCGCCGCGGTGGATAGGCATACAATGCATAAAGATGGCATCGTCCTGCGCCTGCGCCATTAAATCCGTATTGACCTGATAGGGATCGAAGATGGAGATGGATTTGCCCTCCTGTCCCATGGACACCCAGGTATCTGTTACAATCACGTCCGCATCTTTGGCAGCCAGCATGGCGTCCTGTGTGAAGCTGACATTTTGAAAGGGTTCGTCTTTCATCAGAGGTTCCGGGACGGCGCAGACCAGATCAAAATTCCAGACGGAGGCCGCCTGCGCCCAGCTTCGCATGACATTGTTAAAATCGCCGAACCATGCTACTTTCAGCCCCTCAATCCGGGATTTCTTTTCTTCAACGGTCAGCAGGTCAGCCATGATCTGGCAGGGGTGCGACCAGTCCGTCAGACCGTTAATCACGGGGATGGTGGTGTATTTTGACAATTCAACGAGTGTTTCGTGGCTGCTCATGCGGATCATGATGCCATCGACAAAACGGGAAAGAACCTGCGCCGTATCCTCAATGCTTTCCGCACCGGAGATCTGCATTTCCTCCATATTCATGACAATCGTGTGACCGCCAAGCTGTTTCATGGCGACTTCAAAACTCATCCGTGTTCTGGTGGAGCGCTTGTCAAAGACCATGGCCAAAGACAATCCTTCAAACAGTTGTGGCGGGTTGAATTTATGGGCTTTTAAGGTTTGGGCATTGGCGAGAATGGCTTTCAGCGTCTCCGCCGGAATATCGGGCAGGTCAAGAAAGTGGTTTACAGGCTTGGTTGTCATGGGTTTCTCCGTTGATAGCAATAGTGGTAACATTAAACATACGCCGGTAACAGGGGGGATACGGGCGAAATATGACCATCGGCTATCAGAGAAATTTTATGGGATGCAAAAAGCTCACGGATCAGCGGATGATCAGCGTGTACGTCGTCGGAGAAGGGGAGCAGTTTTTTGCATACCATAACCCTATGGGAAAAACATGCGGCTTTCAAGGGGGATTTTTTCTTTTTGCTCTTCATGACTA
>CAKZKV010000310.1 GCA_937124505.1 uncultured Alphaproteobacteria bacterium | reverse complement strand
GTTTTTTTGCGTGACAACTGGCAATGTCAGTATTGCGGGGGTGATTTCAGGACGCATGAACTCACCTTCGATCACGTCATTCCACGTAGCCGGGGAGGCCGCACAACATGGAAAAATATCGTCACGGCCTGCCGACCGTGTAACACCTTAAAGGGGAGTAAGATGCCCCATGAATGTCATATGTACCCCCGAATAGAACCTCAACAGCCCAGTGCTTTCCAGTTACAAGAATACGGTCGAAAATTCCCCCCAAATTTCCTTCATGAGAGTTGGGGGGATTTTCTTTATTGGGACAGTGAACTGGATGAATATTAAGAAATATAGGAACCTCTGCAAAATCCCTCAAAGCCGTCATTCCGAACTTGTTTCGGAATCTTAAGTCTTTGATTTATAAAGATCCTGAAACAAGTTCAGGATGACGGTTTGTGTCATTTCCAGACTTTTGCAGAGGTTCCTATAGTCTTTTAAATTTGCGTCTGGACAGCGTTGCTTCACTCCTCTCGTAGGTTTGTCTACGCTTCGTCGTGTGCGCCTCGTCCAAACACAAATTTATGTGACTATAACTTTTCCGTATCTGGCGCAGATCATTGTGCAGATACCGGCAATTCCGCAAACAACCACATTCCAGCCTGCCATGGACATTCCCAAAATCGGGTCTTGCCAGGGAATTTGATTGCAGGGAACAGGCGGTTCATACATGGCGTCTCGCAATTTTGATGGGTCAAAGGTACAGGCTTCCAGAACGGACTCCCACCAGAGTTGTTCAACGCCGACGTGATAGAATGCAAGAGCGCTGTTTGCCAGAAACACAATTCCCGCCATAACCAGCATCAGGGACGCGCCACGCGGATGATTTTTTTTGGCCAGCTTGTATATAATCAGCCCCAAAACAGCATTCAGGGCAAAAGGATAACGTTGATACATGCACAGAATGCAGGGCTTTAGATCGTATCCGTATTGCGCCATCAGGGCGGCGGACAACGAAGCCATACAGAATAAGGCAATGGATAGGCCAAAGACATGCGGCTGAAAGAAAAATCTGATGATTTTTATGATCATAATATTAGTTATTTAACACAATTTAGTCTGAAGAAAAGGTGTGGAAGTGTCTTCGTTTCTTTTTTTGATTATGGTACGAAACAGGGATGATGCAAGAAAAAATAAAAATCAAGGCTGTAAGTGTTGAAGAACTTGATTATATCAAAAATATTTCTTTAGAGAATAAATCTTATAAAGATAAAAGCTACTGGGATTTATGTGCAAAGCGTCTGGAAAGCGGAGATCTGAGCGCCTTTGTGGCTTATCACGAGGACGCAGAATATCCCGTAGCCTATGGCTTTCTAAACTGGAAACCCAAATACCGCGTCTATGAGCAACTGGGCATTCCCGAAATTCAGGATTTAAACGTTTTGCCTGATTTCAGACGGCAAGGCATTGCGACCAAATTGATTCATACCTGTGAGGAGAGCGCACGAAAAAAAGGCCATACAGACATAGGGATCAGCTTTGGTCTGACCCGTGAATATGGCCATGCCCAAAGGCTTTATATTTCTCTCGGGTTTGTACCGGACGGGTTTGGCGTGACCTATGACCGGGAATATGTGACCCATGGGCAATTGCGTGCCGTGGACGATGATCTGTGTCTGATGCTTGTTAAAAGCCTGTAAACATATCAATCCTGCGTTTTATGTATATCACTATGCTGCTTTTTTATGCATATAGTGAGAGAGGCTTTAATTGTGCAAAGCAAAAAACGGAGCAGATCATGACAAAATGGGTATACGCATTCGGGGACGGAAACACCGAAGGAAATGCGGAGATGCGTGATTTACTGGGAGGTAAAGGCGCAAATCTGGCAGAAATGGCAACTCTTGGGTTGCCGGTTCCTTCGGGCTTTACGATTACCACAAAGGTCTGTAGTTACTTTTACAAGCATAAAAAAGTATATCCCAAATCCTTGCGGCGGCAAGTTGCGGAGGCTCTTGGTGCGTTAGAAGAAAAAATGGGGTTGCGCTTCGGAGATGTGACAAATCCTCTGCTTGTGTCTGTGCGTTCCGGCGCTCCGGTTTCCATGCCCGGTATGATGGATACGGTTTTAAACCTTGGTCTGAATGATGAAACCGTAAAGGGGCTGGAGAAGAAATCCGGCGATCCGCGGTTCGCATGGGACAGTTACCGACGGTTTATCCAGATGTATGCAGATGTGGTCATGGGGGTTCATATGTCCGAATTTGAAACGATTCTGGATATGTATAAAGATCTCAAAGGCATTGAAAATGATAATGAAATCAATGCCAACGGCTGGCAGAAGATCGTCAGGTCATATAAGGATCTGGTTCTGGAAGAAACCGGAGAGAAATTTCCGGATGATCCGCAGCAGCAGCTTTGGGGGGCGATTGATGCGGTCTTTGCTTCATGGATGACACCGCGGGCGATTACATATCGCCAGATTAACGACATCAGTGCTGATCTGGGAACTGCTGTGAATGTACAGGCGATGGTGTTTGGCAATATGGGAGAAAATTGCGGGACGGGCGTGGCCTTTACCCGTGACCCGGCAACCGGGGAAAATGTGTTCTACGGGGAATACCTGATTAATGCGCAAGGGGAAGATGTGGTTGCCGGTATCCGTACGCCGCAGCCGATCTCCGACATGCAGCGTGACATGCCAGGGGCGTATCGTGAATTGCTGGAGGTGCGGCAAAAGCTGGAACAGCACTTCCGCGATGTGCAGGACATTGAGTTCACGATCCAGCAAAACAGACTGTATATGTTGCAAACCCGCGCGGCAAAACGCACGGCGGCAGCGGCGCTCAGAGTTGCCGTGGCACTGGTGGAAGAAGGGATGATTACAAAGGAAGAGGCCTTGCTGCGGTTGCAGCCGCAACAACTTGACCATTTGCTGCATCCGACTCTTGATCCAAAGGCCGATACAACGGTGATCGGCAAGGGCCTGGAGGCATCGCCCGGTGCGGCATGCGGGGAGGTTGTTTTTACGGCGGATGATGCGGAATCCAAAGCGCAGGACGGCAAAAATGTCATTCTATGCCGCATTGAAACCAGCCCGGAAGATATTCACGGCATGCACGCCGCCAGAGGTATTCTGACGGCACGGGGTGGTATGACATCTCACGCGGCAGTGGTGGCGCGTGGTATGGGTAAACCATGCGTGTCGGGCGCGGGGGCGATTATTATCGACCTGAAAAAGAAGCTGATGCGGGTTGGGGATTTTGCCTTGAAAGAGGGAGACATTATTACGATAGATGGCTCTTCCGGCAAGGTATTCTATGGTGAAGTGCCGGTTGTTGATCCGGAACTGTCCGAAGACTTTGAAACCATCATGGCCTGGGCAGACGAGGAACGGCGGATGAAGGTGCGCACCAATGCAGAAACACCTAAAGATGCAAAAATGGCGGTTCAGTTGGGTGCAGAAGGGATTGGATTGTGCCGGACGGAACATATGTTCTTTGATCCGCACCGCATCCGCCGGGTGCGGGAGATGATTCTGGCAAGCAGCAACGAAGCACGCGCCGAGGCGCTCGCGCATCTTCTGCCAGAGCAGCGTCAGGATTTCAGGGAAATTTTTGAGATCATGAACGGCATGCCGGTGACCATCCGCCTGCTGGACCCACCGCTTCATGAATTCCTGCCGCATAGCAGTGCGGACATTCAGGACTTTGCCGATGAAACGGGGCTGGAGTTCAACCACATCCGCAACCGTGTGCAAGACCTGCATGAATTTAACCCGATGCTTGGGCACAGGGGATGCCGGTTAGGGGTGACCTTCCCGGAAATATACGAGATGCAGGCACGGGCGATTTTTGAGGCGGCTATTGAAGTTCAAAAGGCAGGAGACAGCGTAAAGCCGGAAATCATGATCCCTCTGGCGGCGACCGAAACAGAGCTGAAAATACTGAAAGAAAGCATACAGGCCGTGGCAAAGCAGGTTTTTGAAGAACAGGGCCAGCGCATTTCCTACCTGGTGGGGACGATGATCGAACTGCCGCGCGCGGCGCTTTGTGCCGACAAACTGGCCGCGGAAGTTGACTTTTTCAGTTTCGGGACAAACGACCTGACGCAGACGGCCCTTGGCCTGAGCCGTGACGACTCTTCGCACTTCATGCCGGCCTATCTGGATCAGGGGATTTTTGAACGCGATCCCTTTGTTACACTGGATCAGGAAGGAGTTGGCCAGTTGATTGAGATTGCCATTCAAAAAGGCCGCAAGGTCACGCCGGAGATCAAGCTGGGCGTATGCGGAGAACATGGCGGCGACCCGGCTTCTATTGCATTTTTTGAGCAAGCAGGGCTGGATTATGTGTCCTGTTCGCCGTACCGCGTGCCGATTGCCAGACTGGCGGCAGCGCAGGCGGCGATCCGTTCCCGTCAACAGGCAAAAGTGACCCCGATCAGGGAAAAGCAGGTGGCTTAAGTTTTGCTCATTTCTGCGGGGCATTCTCTTCAAACAAAGAGAGGTATTCGCCGTAGCCTTCTTTTTCCAGATCATCCTTATGAATGAATTTCAAGGAGGCGGAGTTGATGCAATAACGCAGGCCACCTGTTTCTTTCGGGCCGTCATTGAACAAATGGCCAAGATGGGCGTCCGATTTTTCGGAGCGGACTTCGGTGCGGCGCATGCCCATGGAATCGTCCTGTAGCTGGCTGACGATGTCATCCTTGATGGGTTTGGTGAAGCTGGGCCATCCCGTACCGCTGTCGAATTTGTCTGTGGAGGAAAACAGAGGTTCCCCTGAAATAGCGTCCACATAAATTCCCGGTTCGTGATTGTCCCAGTATTCATTTTGGAAAGGGGGTTCCGTCCCGTCATGCAGGGTAATAATTTTTTGGTTCTCACTCAGGTGGGACGCATCCATGCCTGTGGACGTCATAACTTTATTGTCGGTTTCTGCCATAGCAAGTCCTCCTGCGGTCAGGGTGAAAAGGGTAAGGGGGAGTATAAAAAACCTGTTCATTTGTTTTTCTGCTTTCCGTTTATGAATACAGTTTGTATTCGTCTGAAACAAAGGAAAGGTTACTTTTCTTAAGCAAGGCCAGCCCGAACTGGGCGCAGGATGACCGCATCTCTCCGATCAATTGGTCGTCTTGATCCTTTAGATCGGTCAGAGGCGCGGGCGGTGTTCCCGTAAATTCCAGAGGCAGGAGTGTTTTTTTTGTCAGACCGCGGTAATGCATGCGGGCGGTAAGTTCCTGTCCCATATAACACCCCTTGTCAAAACTCACGCCGTTGAATTGGTCTATATTGCACTCCAGCAAGGTTGATTTTTCGGGGATCATGTCACGGCTGCCGTCCGCAATGCCCAGTTTGATGCGTTTGGTGTCCCAAAGGTCAAACGCAGCTTCTTCCATGTTATCCGGTCTTGAGAAACTGCGATGGCCCATCTCCGGGTGGCGGGGATCTGCAAAATCGACTTTGGAGTGAAACACGGCATAGATGCCTTTTTTGTCTTCAATGTGAAATGAAACATCCGCACGGAGTTTGAAAATCTGCAGGCGTTTCAGTAAATCCTGGGCGCGGTGTCCCCCCTCACACTCAAGAAGCAGGTTTTCTCCATCCCTGATGACAAAAAAATCAAACAGGAATTTTCCGTTTGGGGTCAGCAGGCAGGTATAGATGGCTTTTTGTGTTTCCAGCAGGCGGATGTCATTTGTTATCAGGCCTTGCAGGAAGTGAAAAGAATCGTGGCCTGACACAGTAATCAGGCCACGATTCGGAATTTGGATGTAAACGGGCTTTGCCGTCATGGAATACAATTAATCGTTATAACCGGCATCCACGCGTCCGGCATTTTTAATGCTTTTAGGCGGAGGTGGTTTCATCGGATCAAGGATTGTGGTTGTAAAGTTTTCGCGGGCTTTGCCTGCGGTGAGTCTGGGCAAAACTTCTGCACGTTCCCAGCCCTTCTCACGCATACAGGTTTCAAAATCTGTATAGTCATAAACTTCGGCTAAAAGGCTGCCATCACGCTGCGGCGTGTCAAATTTGGCCATATTGCCTTCCGGTGTTTCCGGATCAATCGGGAATCCGTTTTGATCAAGCCCCGCCGGGAACGCTTCCTTGATGGAACCCAGACGTTGCAGTTCTTTTAACTCAACAACACAGGTTGAAATATCACGGTGCAAAATCTGTTGTGCTTTGGGACCGCGCATATAAACAGCCGAAGAAGCGCTTGTGCGTTGCCAGTACTGTCCTTTATTTTCTAGGTCGTCCTGAGAGAAGCCATGTTCGCAGGCGGTAAGCATTCCTGCTGTTGCTGCAATCATAAGACCTGCAAAAAGTTTATTCATCGTGTAAAACCTCATTGATTTTTTTATTAAAATAGCAAGTGCGGAAAGTTAGTACAATCTTTTATTTTTCTTCATTTTCGGGGTTTATGCTCCATGCCTCAATGACGGGGCCGTAAATCGGTGTTTTTTCAGGGACTGAGAGCGCATCCCGCTGCACAGCGATGTAGTCTTTATTGTTAAAAAATAACGGGATCGATAAAAACGAGTCGATCAACAGGCCGTCTAGTTTGTGCACGTATTCTGTAAGGTCTTCATATGTCGTGGCATTGGCAATTTTTTCTGCTGTCTCGTCAATTTCAGGCGTGCAGATACCGGCATAGTTAAAGCGTCCTTTTTCTCTCGCGGCGGCGCAACTCCAGTAAACCATTTGTTCTGTGCCGGGGGAGAGGCTGTTTTGCCATCTATGCAGAATCATATCGTAATCATAATCGAGCAGGCGATTCTGGAATGTGGCGCTGTCCAATGTCCTGACGTGGGCTGTCATACCAAGTCTTTTGAGGGATTGCACATAGGAGAGGACAATTTTTTCATACTTTGCCTGATTGATCAGGATTTCAAATTCAAAAACCTGTCCATCTCTGGTCAGTTGATTGTTCACAATCTGCCATCCTGCCTCCTGAAGCAGGCCTTGGGCTTTTTGCAGCCGGACGCGTTTGTCCATTCCTTCTCCCGGAACTGGCTTTTCGGCGCTTAAAACAGAGTTCGGAAAGTAGCTGTTGGTGCGTTTCAGGCTGTCCTGAAAGAAATTCTGTTTGATCCAGTCGCCGTCAAAGGCCAGGAACAGGGCTTCCCTCACACGAATATCTTCAAACAGGGGGCTGCGCAGATTCATGATTATGGCTTCGGCTTGTTGTGGGCGGCCATGTTCGAATTCCAGCTTTTCAATAGAGGGGTTGTCATATTGCTCATTCCAGCGGCGGGGATCGTTTTCCCGGCGCAAGGTCAGGTTGCCTTTCAGGAAACTTTCCAGAGCGGCGGTATCATCACGGTAATATTCATAGGTAATTAGGTCAAAGTGATTTTGCCCGTTATTGGCAAACGCTGCGGCGGCCCAGTAATCCGGATTACGTTCGTAGGTGATTTTATTACCCGGCTGGATGTCCTTGATAATGTAAGGGCCGCTGGAGTTCGGCATTTCCAGCAGGGTTTCTTCGAAGTCCCGTCCTTCCCACCAGGCTTTGGAGAGAACCGGCATCATCGCCATAATCATGTGGGTTTCACGGGTATATCCCTCGCCAAAAGTCATTTTCACCGTTAAGTCATCTATTTTTTTGACCTCTGCCACCTGTCTGTAAACGCTGCGCATATTGGGACGGCCAAATTCTTTTAAGATCTCAAAAGAAAAAATAACATCATCTGCTGTAATCGGTGTTCCGTCATTAAAGCGGGCTTTTGGGTTCAGGTGTATGATCATGGCGGAGCGGTCTTCCGGCAGTTCAATCGTCTCGGCAATCAGGGGGTAGAGTGTAAACGGTTCATCCCAGGAACGCGCCATCAGGCGGTCGTAAATAAACGTCAGGCCTGCTGCGGCCTTGCCCTTGATGGAATAGGGGTTCACTGTATCGAATGTGCCGATTTCAGATTGTTTGAGATGCCCGCCTGTGATGCCATTGGGATCGGCATAAGAAATGTGCCCGTCTTCCACGTTTTGCGCCGGCAGTCCGGTCATGGCAATACCGAAGTCATAGAGGGTGAAGGTTTTTTCTTCCGCTTTTGTGTTCGCAGCTGCGAAAAAAGTAACAGAAAAGAAAAGAATATGAATTAAGATAAAAGGCATGAGTCAAGAGATAACAGAGAGTGAAGAGAAAGCCAATCTTTTGGTGGGAGTGGTGAAGGGAGATATCACCAAAGTACAGACTCAGGCGATTGTAACAGTTATCCATTCAGATCTTGCTATCAAAGGCAGCCTGAACGAAGCAATCTTTGCGGCGGCGGGGCCGGAACTGGATGCTTTTATTCTGGAAAATGTTATTGCGCCGCATGTGAATGATGTTTTTGTGGTTCCCGGATTTGATCTGCCTGCAAAACGCATTATTTTCTCGATTGTACCGGCCTGGCGTAGTGATCTGGATATTGTTGACAAGCATCTGACCAATGCGGTGCGTGGGATCATTGAAACGGCTACCAAAATGGGACTAACCGAGATATCTATTCCCCTGATTTGCTGCGGGCAAAAGGGGTATCCCCTGCAACGGGGGATCAGGTTGATATTGCAGGGCATTGTTGACCGTATCAGCCCACCTCTTCAACGGATTAATTTTGTCTGCGATAAAGATGAAGCCGTTCAGATATATAAAAAACGCCTGAATATTTGATCTGGAATATTTGTGATTTCCTACCTTGTATTACATTAAAATTATCTTATATAAGAAAGTATATTAAAATTTTTTAAAATAAAAAAGCAGGCTCTATGAGAAGAATAACAATTATAGGCAGTGGATTTGCTGCCTTGACGGCTCTGAGAACTCTAAGAAAAAAAGACCCGTCATCCGCCATTACGATCATTTCTCCAAAGGCAGAGTTTTTATATGCTCCCAGTTTGATCTGGGTTCCCACAGGCTTGCGTACAGGAGAAGACCTTGTCATTTCCTTAAGCTCTTTTTTCAAAAGAATGAACGTGACCCATCATATGGGGGCTGTGACAGGGATCAAAAATAATGGTCGTACTGTTGTGACAGATAATGGAGAGGTTCAAAATGATGCTCTCATCATTGCCAGCGGGGGACGATTTCTCAAAAAAGTTGAGGGCATTGAAAATGTTTTGACACTTTGTGAGGGTGTCAAACCCGCTCAGGACATTAAAGAGCGTTTGAGCAAGATGGAAGGCGGGGCGATTGCTTTTGGTTTTGCCGGAAACCCTCAGGAACAACAAGCATTGCGCGGCGGCCCGATGTTTGAGCTTTTGTTTGGAATTGATACATGGCTACGAAAACAGGGGAAACGGGATAATTTCACGCTTAAATTCTTCTGTCCTGCGCCAAAACCAGGGATTCGTCTGGGGGAGAGAGCCTTCGAAGGGATTATGCAAGAAATGGCTAGGCGAAATATTGAAGTCGCGTGTCTCGGCGCCAAAATTAAAAAGTTTGAACCCGCTAAAATTATCACAGAAACAACGGAAATATCCGCTGATATGATTTTGTTTATGCCGGGCTTAACAGGACCAGCCTGGCTAGAGCAGACAAACTTACCTCTTTCTGCAGGTGGAATGATCAAGGCCGACAAATATACGCGCGTTGAAGGGCTGCAGCATGTCTACGTCATTGGCGATAGTGCGAGTTATGAGGCTCCTGACTGGGCCCCAAAGCAGGCGCACATGGCTGATTTACAGGCAGTCGCGGCAGCAGAGAATGCTCTGGCGGAATTAAACGGACAACAGGCTTACAAGACGTTCCGCTGGGAATTGATTTGTATTATTGATACCCTTGATAAGGGCTTTCTTGTTTTTAGAAACGAGAAGAGAAAGTTTGTGCTGTCTTCCCGTTTGTTTCATTGGGCGAAACGCTTTTTTGAATGGAACTATGTCAGGCAATATGCGAAATAAAAATTATTCTTTTTCGGGCATTTTATCATATGAGGAAAAATCAGGAACACAGGATATCAACAACTTTGATGATTTTTTTCGCTGTTTAGGTAGTTTTACGCTTTGAATGCTTTTATATAAGTAAGAACTTAGGCGGAGATCTTCCTGTTTTTGAGTGGCTTTTTTTGATTTTCCGA
>CAKZKV010000309.1 GCA_937124505.1 uncultured Alphaproteobacteria bacterium | reverse complement strand
GATAACACCCTGCAAAAACTCAGAAATGGTGTTTACTATTATCCTAAAAAAGCGTCTTTCGGCGTAATCCTGCCGGATGATAAAAAGCTGGTTCGCGCTTTCCTGAAAGATGAGAATTTCTATATCGCCTCGCTAAATGCCTATAACGCCTTGGGCGTGGGCACGACTCAGCTATATAATGAAAGACTGGTGTATAATCATAAGCGCGATGGTCGTTTTACACTGGCCGGGCGGCCTTTTTTCTTCGTCAAGCGCCCGCGCTTTCCAAAAACAGCAAGCCCGGAGTTTTTACTGGTCGATTTAATGAATAATCTTGATTTTCTGGCAGAGGATAAAGAAAAGTTGAAAGAGAATGTGGCCCGCAAAGCCAGATCAATGGGGAAGCAAAAGCTGATGAAAGCTGTGCGCGATTATGCCGGGGCAAGAACCAAAAAATTCTTTGAGGGCGTGTTCGCCTATGCCTGATTCTTACTTACATGACCACCCGGAATTTGAAGCGCTGATAAGAACGGTCGCAGCTGAGCAAGGTATTGATCCCTATCTCGCGGAAAAAGATTACTGGATCATGCATTGCCTTTATGGCCTTAAGCAACAGGGATATGACTTTCAGCTAAAAGGCGGCACGTCTCTTTCAAAAGGTTTTGGCATTATAAACCGCTTTTCTGAAGATATTGATTTGCACATTACGCCGCCTAAAGATATGGAGGTTAAAACATCCAAAAATCAGGATAAAGAGCAACACCGTCAAAGCCGCAAAGAATATTACGACTTCTTGGCCGTGGACATCAAAATACCAGGTATTATCAAGGTTGAGCGCGATACTATGTTTGACGCGCTGCCGAAATATTATAGCGGCGGGATAAGGCTTTCTTATCCGGCACAGTTTGCATCTGACGGCACCGCAAAAGAAGGCGTATTGCTGGAGGCCGGTTTTGATGACGTTACGCCCAATCATCCCATCATAATATCTTCTTGGGCTTTAGACTTTGCGCGTGAGCGCGGTGTGCCGGTTTTAGATAACAGAGCGCTTGATATTCCATGTTATGATCCCGGATACACGCTTGTTGAAAAGCTGCAGACAATCGCCACAAAATACCGCAAACAACAGGAGCAAGGCGGCTTCCCCGAAAACTTCATGCGCCATTATTATGATGTCTATTGCCTGCTGCAAAATGAGGATGTTTTAGATTTTATTGGCACGTCAGCCTATCAAAGCCATAAGAAAAAGCGCTTTCCAAAGGTTGATCTGCAAATTCCTATTACTGAAAACCAAGCTTTTATTCTGAATGATGAAGAGACATTTTCGCTGTATAAGCAGGAATACGAAAAGCGCCGCGGTCTTTATTATCGCGGCCAACCGGCCTTTGAGGGCCTCTTAAAGGTTATCAAAGAGCATATAGAGAAATTATAGCTCCACCAGCTTACCGTAAGGATCAAAGTCCGGGCATTCAAAACCGCCGAACGCGTATTTCTGGGGATAGCCGAGCTGGTTTGAAATGATACGCGTCTTGCCAAGTGTCTGATCGTCACACTCATGCGTGTGACCGTACACCCATAAATCTGGCTGATATTCTTCAATAATCTTGACCATATCCAGCGAATTAAACGCGGGCATTAGCGGACTCCCGACATATTGCGTATTTGGATTGAGCACAGGCGCATTATGGCTGATCACCACACGCGGGCCTTTTAAGTCTTGTTCCAGCCACGTTCTCAATTTTGTGACAAAAACATTGTGCCGCTCTATCGCATTTTCAGGCTGGAAAGCCGTGTCGTCCGGGTTACGTATCAGACGAAAATCATTCATCTGATAACGCGCTATTTCTGTGGCGTTGGGATCTGCGCCGTTAAAATCCGTCCACATCGTCCCGCCGAAGAATTGAACGCCATCAATATTGACCGGCTCATCCAGCAGCAATCGCACCTGTGGGAGCGTGTCTTTCAACCAAGCTTTAAAATTTTGCTCCTCTTCATTCATCGGCCTTTGCGTATAGTATTCATGATTGCCGGTTACATAGAGGACGGGCTTTTTCCAGTTTTTAAGAAAATGCTCAAGGAGAACATAGTTTTTAAACGAGATAATATCTCCGGCCAAAATCATGAGATCGCCTTCGACATCTTCGGGCAGTTCCCAGTTCCCGCCGAATTCCAAATGCAAATCGCTATAAGTAATTATTTTCATGAGGCGCTTTCCTTTCTTTATGAGGATGAGCCGGAGTTTTGGTAAAGATCAAGAGAGCTATTTGAAAAATATCAATACCATATGGCTAAAAGCCTCTTTTTATTCGTTTGATTTCATACAAAGGCATGCTTACGGCTTCTTTTTATTGGAAAAATATTTTTTATTTTCTTTAATGGAGAATAAAAAATAGCAGGACAGACCTTTGAGCAAAAAACTCAAACCCGCCGAACTGTTTGAAATGGCTCTGGCTGAGTGCCTCTTGAAATGGGCTATCTTTGAAACCAGAGAATTGAAATATTTTGAATGGGCGTGGGAATTTTTACGGCGCAACCAGCATTATATCAACGCTTACAATTATTACTTTAAGCGTCTCCATGAGCATGAGCAAAAATATGAGGATTTTCTGGAGGCAAGGCTGCACAACCGTATTGTGGCGCATATGCCCTTATCCCTATTTGATTCCGAGGAGCGATTTTTAGAGGACATTGAAAAGCTTATTTTGATTACTTTCGGCCTTTGCTCTTTTGTCGGCCCCGATGAAGAAATCATGGTTGAGCATACTTGGATGGAGCAGCTTGCACCGAAAGTGCATGCCGAGCTCCGCCTTCTCATGGCATATAATTCAAGAGAGCGCGAAATCAGTAATTTGCGGCTTGAGAAAGGTGATCATATTATGCTGATCAGTGAAGATGCACCCATACAAGCTTACAGGGATGAGCTTGATCGCATCGAAGCCAAAATAAAGAAGAAGAAAAAGATCGAGATCGGTAAAGGCCGGGATATCCACTTATACCCTCAATATCTCAGAGCTTATGATCTATACATGTGGGGCAAAGAGAATGGCCGCGGCATTAAAAAAGGCGGCAAGATAGAATCCTGTATCCGGCTCAAATATATTGCCGACTATCTCTATTCCCGGCAATCGCCGGACGACAAAACGCCTAAGCTCAAACCTTCCGGTGTCCTGAGCTATATTGAAATTGCAGAGGATATGATCCACGGAGGCTATAAACGGCTTTTAAAAAGAAAAGGCACATCCTAAGTCATTGAATCTTTTAAAAATCAGATTCAGAAATCGCGCTCCTTATGTCTGAAATAGTAGTCCGTACGGACTTGGGATATTTTTAAACATACCGTTTAATCATTAACCCACTCAAAGACAAGGAGAAAGCCGATGGACAGCCTTAAAATCCATGACCAGAAATTCACTTTAAAAACAGCCGGGCAATGTGAAAAAGCCATTGAGTATATTGCCGGGCATATCGAAGCGCTCACCGCGCAGAAAACAGAAATTGAAACCGCGCTTAAAAACACGATGCTTGATTTTGAGGATTCCGAGGATCAGCGCGCCGCGCTGGACAGGGCCGAAAAAGAAAGCGCGCATTTTCAAGGTCTGCTTGAGCGGATTGAAACCCGCCGTGATGAGCTATCTCAAAAAGAATTTAAAGCCCGTGCATCAAAGGAGATTGAGCGCGTAAAAAAGCAATCTGCCGACTTGGCAGCGCTGTGTTTGAAAGAAATCCCCGCCGCCGCCCGGAAACTCGCCTTGATGGCCGCAATCCTCACCCAGCATCAAAAAGAGATCGAAAAGATGATCGCGCTGGCCAAGCAGGCAGAGGTGGAAATAACGCATAACTCTTTTGATCCTTTCAGGGTCATAGATGAAAATGCGGCCTCGTCTGATATATGGCTCGATCATCTCTCCATCCCGCTGATTGATGAGCAGCCGCATATTTTAAAATTCTGGCCGCTGCCCGACCTAGCGCGCGCGCCGGAGACTTATCAGGACAATCCTGATGTGATGGAAGAGGCTTTATCTGTTTTGCACGCCAAAGACCCGGCAAAGGCTGCGGAGCAGATGTTCAAGAAAATAGCGAGCCGTGCCTATGATGTGCGCCCGGTTGATAACGAACCGGCCATTGTCCAAGATCACTCAAAGCCCCTATGGTTTGAACGCCCAAGGCAGGAATGGCTTAACCTCCTAAAGCCTGAAAGCGTGACGGAGAGAGTGCGCCAGCTCGGCAATCTCGTGACCTTTTGGCTGGAGCTGCCGGAACAACGCCGCTATGGCGCGTTCATTCACCTGCTTTCGCCGGATCAACGCGCGCAAGTCATAGAAAAACTGCCGAAAGAAGAGCGGCAGCAATATCTCAATCATCTTATGGCCTATGCTTCGGACTCTCAAAATGACGAGCCGGACACGGACGACCAATCCGCGCAAGCCGCATAACATTCATCAGAATTTGCCGGTAGACAGATTAAGGTAAGGCTTTCTCCTTTTTCCCGTGAGTGCTTTGATCTGTTGGCATGCTTCCGGCAAATAGAGCCTCGGCGGCATTTTCCTCTTCGTCCTCTGCCGCCGGGGCTTCTTTTATTCTCGGATATTTCTCATGGCGTTGCGGCAATCCAGAAAAGACCCTGATCTTTATCATTCCGGCGCGGGCGCGTGGCGGTATAAGGGGCTGTGGCATTATCAATGGATGTGGGAATTTGCCCGGCGCAATCCGGCTTATGTAGCATTCCAGCCTGTATGCGCAGATGTTTATGTACAAGTTACCGAAGGGTTAGAGTGTGCAGAGGCAAAATGGGCAGCCTTTTCAAAGACCAAAGCCTATCACCGTCTCAAAAACGAATTCGGCCTGATTGTTCCTGAAAACCCGAAAAAGCATAGCAGCGAAATGCTGCGCTGAGATCATCAAGCCCCCAGTGCAGACATCCGGTCAAAATGAGACTCAACATCTCGTATCTATTTGGTAAACTAAAATCATGGAAAATTCGATATAACAACTTTAGAAAACAACCAATATGAATTCCCCGCATTTCCTTAAAATTCCAATTTATCGCTTATCCCAAGATCTTTATTACGATGAAAGAGATAAGTTTATTGAGAAGGAAATAAGTGATAGCAGGTCAAGTCAATATGTTGCAGAATTCTATCGCCAAAATCCGAATGAAGAAGAGCGTGACCGTGAACGGCTTCGAAATAAATACGGAGGCGCCTGGAATTACAATGAAATTATTGGCTTCATTGAATTGCATTTTGTAGGAACACAAATTCGCGGTGAATACTGGCTAACAAAAGGGAAAAGAATTGTCCGGACAAGAAAGAAAGTTTTTGAATGGAAAGGCCACAAACTGGCTGACGAAATGGAAATACCAAGCAATGCTTCTAACGAAAAAATCTTCTCTATTGTTCAGGAATACTTGAATAATTGTAGAAAAGAGTTAAAGAATAGGTACATTGATACAAGTTGCCTTGAAGTCCTTGGGCCTTATTTAAATTGGCGCAGCCTAATGAGAGAGGAAAACCCATATGAAAAAAAAGGATCATAAAAAATATCCCTATATCATATTCTTATTAATTCTTTATGGATTGATCAGTATATTTTCATTTTCTGGAAAATCTTTTGCTGAAGATTTTATTTTGATGGCTACATGCGAAAGCCCCAAAGGCCCGAGGATCGATTACGGGGATATTTTCGATTTGCAGGGACAAAAAATTCAGTCAACGGATCAAGGGTTTATTATTGGTGAAGACGGTTATTCAAACATGAAACCTTCATTTTTTATCAATTCTGAAGAGCCAAACATTTTATATTCAATCTGGGGGAATGCTGTACCAGACGATTTAAAGAATATACTTACGGCGAAAGATAAAAATAATAAGACGGAAAAAAACACTATCATAAATAAAAATGATTTCGTAATAACGGCAACCCGACACATTCAAGGGACAAGAGGAGGAACCACGTGGATGGTAACCTTATATCCTAAGATGGGAATTGGCTATTTCACTTCGCATTCGCATGTTATTAATTCTCTAGGCATTAATAACAATACCAATACAGATACTACTAGCTTAGCCGCCAAGTGCAATTTTAGCGTGCCTTAATTAAATAATCCCCGGATGGCAGGGCAAGGCCGGGCGCGCGGTGCATTATCTGTTCTACGTCACCATGCTGGCCATTCCGGTTTCCGGCTATCTCATAGTCACGGCGCGGTGATGATGTTTTGCATTCATCCCACCCATTTAGAGCCGCAAGACCGCGCCCGGATTACGCGTCTTAAAATTAAGCCATTATCATTGCAAACCTTGCCGGATATTGAAAGCCGGATCAAACAAGCTGAAGCGATAAGCCTCAAACTTTGGCGCAGAACCATTGACCGCATAGATCATATTCAAAGCGCTTCCGCAGGATTTAAGGGTAATTTGATGAGCGTAGGCCTCACCGCCCGCGCTGCCGATCAAATCGCTACGATCTTGGCCGGTGCAGACATTCTACTCTACAACCACCCGCCGGAGGATGCGGACTCATGGCAGGAGCGCATGCAAACGGCTCAGCCGCTCATTCAGGACTGGCAATGGGATGAGGAAGAAAACGAGGGGCAACAATGCCTGACCAAGCTCTATTCCAGCCCGATCACACCCTATGGCCGGGAAGAGAAAACAATCGCCACCATGATTTTGGAAGGACTGGACAGCCAGAGCGGAAACTTCGCCCGCGATGCTTTGAAGCAAATCGGGATATTGATTAAGGACTATCATTCCAGCCAGCCTTATCTTCTCATTGCTAACAATCACGAAGGGTTAAGCCGGGTTTTTAAGAGCAGTAAGTGGGAGGGCGGCGGCTGGATCACGGCCCTGCGTTATCTCGATGAAGTAAAAAGCGCGCCGCTGCCGGTACGCTTTAGCGGCGTTCTCTCCCGCGCGACGATTATTCCCACGCCGCTCCTGCCGCAAAAAGGCGAATAACGTAACATCCGTAACACCCGCCGTAACATTTTAATCCATTGATCTAAAACAGGAAAAGTGACATCTGTTACGATGTTACGCTTTTTCAAGAAATAGACGTATATATACACGTATGGTTTTCAATAACCCTCCTCACATACGTATATACCGCTGTAACAGTGTAACAGCGTAACAAAAACAAAAATTGTCATTTAATTATAATAGCTTAACGCTGTTACACCAAATGTTACGCCTGTTACGCTCAAATCAAAAAGATAGGTTCTTTTGAAGCTTTGAAACGCTCAGGGGTATGGGCGGCGCGCCATCCCGCCAGTCACAGCGCTAAAATCGAGGTTTACATGTCAACCTGGTTGACAGATTTCAAACAAAATCCCGGAGGTTTTCCGCTTTAGATTGACACGGGCCTATCCGGATATTCTGGATAGTATGAGCAAAGAGATCAAACCATGCTTTCCCGATGATGAAATCTGGAGCCTGCCGGACAGCAAAAAGGCGCGCCAGCATTATGACGGTCTGAAAGACTATATTTGCTCGCTCTACCCGGAAGGGCTTGAAGAACAAGAGGCCGATGAAGCCACGCGAAATCTCCTCGGATTTGCCAAATTGATGCTTGAAATTTCGATTGATCAGGCCCAGTCTGAGGCCGAAGGCAAAAACGATGATGAACCGGATTAACTCCAATATCAGCGAATTTCCGGCCTTAAAGGCCAGAAAAGCCGTCATCCTCGCCCGCGTCTCCTCCAAAGAACAAGAAGAAGGTTATTCGATTGAGGCGCAAAAGCACCGCCTTGAAACCTATTGCGCGCGCCGCGATTTGAATGTCATCAAAACATTCGAGATTGTAGAATCTTCCACCTCTGGCGACCGCAAGCATTTCATGGCGATGGTCAAATTCGTAAAGAGCCAAAAGGAAACGATCGCGCTTGTCGCCGATAAGGTTGACCGCGTTCAAAGATCGTTTAAGGAATATCCTTTGCTTGATGAGCTTATTCAAAAAGGCAAAATCGAGCTTCATTTCAACACCGAAAATTACGTCATTCACAAAGACTCGGCCAGCCAAGAGCGCCTGATGTGGTCGATGGGCGTAATTATGGCGCAGTCTTACATTGATTCCATGCGTGACAACGTCAAACGCTCCATAGATCAAAAGATCAGATTGGGCGAGTGGATCGGCCGTGCACCGATTGGGTATCTCAATGTCAAAAACGAAAAGGGCCGCGGCGATGTGATTGTTGATCCGGAGCGCGCGCCCTTGGTCGTCAAGCTATTTGAGACTTACGCCACCGGCGCGCATACCTTGTCCGAAATGGTGACGATGGCGCGCAGCTGGGATCTCAAGGCGGTGAACGTAAAAAACCCGCCGAACCGCTCATACATTCACGCGCTTTTGCAAAATCCGTTTTATTACGGGTTTATGCGGATTAAAGGCCAGATTTACGAACACCGCTATGAACGCCTAATCTCCAAGGAATTATTCGATCAATGCCAAGCCGTGATGAAAGGCTGGCATAAAAAGCAGTTCAAATATGGCGGCAAGGAATATATTTTCCGCGGCCTGATCCGCTGCGCCGCGACCGGCAAGCTTGTTTCAACCGATCAGAAAACCCGCACCTATAAAAACGGCAACACCGCGACATGGACGTATTTGCGCGCCTGGAAACCCGAAGACCCGACCAAAAAGCACTGGGTGCGCGAGGAAATCGTACTGGATCAGGTGCAAAGCGTCTTTGACAAGCTCTCACTCCCCGCCGAGGCGCAGGAGTATATTGAGGGCTATTTGCGCGATACGCAGCATTCCGAACGCGGCTTTATTCGCAGACAAGTCAAGGAATGGCAGGAGGCTTATAATAAATCGCAAGACCGGCTCGATACGCTGATGGATTTATTGCTCGACGGCACCGTTGAACGGCAGGATTTTGAAGAGAAAAAGGCCAAAATCCGGCTGGAGCAGATCAAGCTGGAGGATCACATCAAAAGCGCGCGCCAAGCCGATGATTCCTTCAAAATCGCCATGCTTAACCTGCTGGCTTTCCTTAGAAATGCGGGCGGGAAGTTCAAAGGTGCGACCGTGGCCCAAAAACGCTATCTCATCAATTTTGTATTTTCGAACCTCGAACTGGAAGGCGAAAACCTGCGGTATTCCTTGAAAAAACCGTTCGATCAGATGCTGGATTTAACCGATATGAAGAAATGGCGCGCCCTAGAGGATTCGAACCTCTGGCCTTTGGCTCCGGAAACCAACGCTCTATCCGGCTGAGCTAAGGGCGCACATCGTCATAGTAAGGGCGTAATATACGGGTGATCCGCTCCTGTTTCAACTTAATTTTGTCACAGCGCGCATTAATTCCCGCAACGTCTCCATATTCTTGCCGCTATGCCCGGATGTTGGCGTAAAAGTGATGCGGCTTTCGGGAAGCGCTTTATGCAATTCCCATGCTGTAATAGCCGGGCAAATCAGATCGTAGCGCCCCTGAATAATCTCGACGGTTTTTCCTTTTAACTTGCCGCCGATTTCTTTCAAAATCCGGTTACCGTCAATAAAGCCATGATGCTCAAAATAATGGCGCTCTATCTTTGAATGACTTTCCAGCCACTCCAGATCTTCATTTTCCGGCAGGAACATCTCCTCGTCCGGCACCAGCATGAGCATCCGCATTTCCCAATGGCTCCACTCCCGAAGGGCGTCCTGCCGCACGGTCTGATCGGAAGTGGTAAACAGCTTTTTATATCCTGCGACGGGATCATCGCGATCCTTCGATGGTAAAACACTCAGGAATTTTTCAAAATAGTCAGGATAAATTTTTGAAGGCGGCCCGCCTGAAAAATACATATCGCGCACTTCAGACTCCCGGCAAAGAAAAATACCATAGACAACAAGGCCGCGGACCCTCTCCGGATGCGCATCTGCATAAGCCAGCGCCAGTGTGCTGCCCCATGATCCACCGAATACATTCCAGCTTTCGCATCCAAACATTTCGCGCAGCATTTCCATGTCTTCAATCAAATGCTGCGTTGTATTTTCCTCCAGTTCAGCATGTGGAGTGGACTTTCCAGCTCCCCGCTGGTCAAATAAAATGATGTGGAATTTTTCCGGATCATACA
>CAKZKV010000308.1 GCA_937124505.1 uncultured Alphaproteobacteria bacterium | reverse complement strand
CCCGCATACACAACCTGCCCATCAGCCGCTGCCTTGACTGCTGCGCCGCGAGCGGCGGCAATATTCACCCCGTCATTATGCAACCCGTGCTTCTTGGGGCCGTAAGAAGAAATAATTTTTCCAGAGACAGGACGTATAAATTTCCCGGGATTTGCAAAAGATTTCTCCGGGGCTTTCAGCACAGCTTTTTGAACAACCGGCTTGCGTGATGGTAGCACCGTTTTTCTCACAGGCTCCACTTTTGCTGCTTTGGCTCCATTTTCAGGAAAAGATGTATTGGCTGCAGTGCTTGACAGACCGGGAATTTTCAGCTTTTGTCCGGCAAAAATCGTATAGGGCGCAGAAAGACTGTTGATCTCCGCCAGCCGTGACTGACTGACATTGAACAAGCGGGACACGGTATAAAGGTTGTCCCCGCTGCGCACATCATAAATCTGCGGTGCCGGAAGTTTCAAACGTTGGCCAACATATAGGCGAAATGGCGCAGACAGGCTGTTGGCCAGAATAACGTCCGGCATATCAACCTTGTAACGTTTGGAGATGCTATAGACCGTATCTCCGCTGGAGACCGTATGCATTCCGGCACTGCCTGCCCCGACCCCGCCGCCATAGGTGGATAAAGGCGCCGGCTTTTGTGTGCAGGCGCTGAGTAATGCAAGACAGAGAATAAGTTTCAACCGAACCATAGAAGAATAATCTAGATGAATATCAAAGGGCTAGTTACTGAATATTGATATTATACCTTAATTCTTAATTTTTTCGATACAAATTTAGAAAAAGCGGCTAAGCGTCTCTGGCAACATCAGGAAGAAGGGGAACAAACCGCACCGGGCAGATGTCCGAAATTGAATAAGTATCGTCAGACAATTTCTGGTATTTCTTCAAGACCTGATCATCGCTGCTCTCTCCAACGGGGCAAACCATAATGCCGCCTTGATCAAGCTGATCCAGCAATTCCTGCGGCGGTTTACCACGAGCAGCAGCGGTCACAATAATGCGCTGAAATGGCGCCTGCGAAATCCCGTTAATCACCGGCCAGCCGCGCATCCCGTCTCCACAGATCGCCGTAATATTCCGCAACTTGAGTTCATCAAAGACTTGCTGGGCGTTCTCAAGCAATGGTTTATGACGCTCAATCGTATAAAGACGGCGGCACAGCTTTGACAAAATTGCCGCCTGATATCCCGATCCTGTCCCGATTTCCAGAACCTTGTCACGGTCCCCAACCGCCAGCGCCTCGGTCATCGTCGCGACGACCAGCGGCTGGGAAATGGTTTGCCCGCGCCCAATCGGCAGAGCGATATCTTCATAGGCCTGATCCAGCATTTGCTGCGGGACGAATATCTCCCGCGGCACACGCTCAATTGCAGACAGCACAGCCGTGTCGTTAATCCCCTTGTCACGCAAATCCATGATCAGGCGGATCACACGACCATAATTTTGAAGCGGCAAAACGGATGGATCAGGAATTTGCATGTTTCCAGTTTACTGTCTGTTGGTGTAAAGGCGAGAAAAAAATCATTCTTTCCGCATATTCAGAAGCAGATAGAAGCTGATTTCATTAATATCCGGTCGCTGCCCCTCTTCTTGTTTCCCATACATGTGTTGAAGAATGAGTTTTGCCTGCACGCCATCATTTGTCCCTTCAATCTCATGCAATCGCCTGTTTTTATCCATGTTTCTTTCAGTAAAGTCCTGCTGTTGAATATAAGCAGCAACATCCAGTTCCAGCCCCCATTCCTCATCAACCTTGATATGCAATTTCCCGTCTTTCATTTTCAGTTCCAGCGGCGGCCCTGCATGCAAAAGCGTTTCACCGTCCTGATCAGGAACATGCACCTTATCCCGCAGATTTTTAATATCGTAAAAATACCTGTATCCGCCGATATCATAGCCCCTTGGTTTGTAAAACATCCCATCATATGATATATACCCCTGATTTTCCGCCTGATGCTTTTCGGTCACATATTCGGAAATATACTCCAGATTCATCTGCTTGATCATGTCTACATTATAGTCCCCCCATACACCCTCTTTCAGAGGAAAGGCCTTCTTGATGCGGTCAAGTTCCTTCCGGCGATCGAAGTAACGTAAAATAGAATTGATCCCTTTTTCATCCGCAAAGGATATCTCACCCTCCAGAGGAACGATCTTCCCATTTTGCAACAGGTTATTTTGGATCAAAAGCGCCTGCAATCTCTGAAACTGGCTGTATCCGGACAGGGACACCGCGCCCCACGGCCCAAAGGACGCGACAATCATGGCGCACCCCAGAATAAGCGGAATGAGTTTGAGGGCCTTCTGCCGCATTAAAAACAGGATAATCACGACTGCAAACCAAAGTGCAGTGAGCGCAATCATATATCGTTCTTCGGTCAGCCCATATTCATTCAGACGCACGATAATACTGACCGCCATCATCAACACCGGCACAATCAGGGCCGGAAAGAAATATTTGTGAACAGCGCGCACCAACCAGCTTCCCGTCTCCCGAAACGGCCAGGAAATCAGGTAAACGGCAACACCGGCCCCACCAAATCCGGTTGTAATGGATGCCAGTTGTCCCTGTGGTAAATTCCACTCAAACACGATTTTCAGGAAATACGCGTATAAAATAACCATATAAATCACCACCAGCGGTGCCAGAAGCCAGTTCGCGATGAACTTCAAAATAATCTCATAGGCCGGGATGGCAACGCTCGCATTAAAATCACGCGGCAATTGCGAGAACACGTAAAAAGGTGCAAATAAAATACACGCAAACGCCCAGATATCCGCATACACATCATGATCCACATCCACGCCAAACAGGAAATCAATGGCCGCAACTGCTGCACTCGCGCCGCCGCCCAGAATAATGGCCGCGATCATACTGATAACAACATTAACCCACATAACCGCATTAAAATGCCAGAATGCCGTATTTCCACTTTCCCTGAACACAAACGGCGCGCTCATAATCAACAACAGCAAGGCCGGAAAGATAAACAGGATGTGCCGCTCATACTGGTCTGATGTAAAGACCAATGTGCCAAACGCCACCACGATCAGAAACGACAGGGCATATTGCCGCCCCAGCGACCAGTCCAGACTCTCGGAAAGCAGAACAAACAGCCCGAAGATAAAAAATCCTCCGGCAAAAAAAGCGGCAAAAGGCTCTTCCTGCGGAAAAATATCCCAATTATGGTTTTCCGAAACAGCGACGAAAAACATGAGAACGGCATACAGGCAGGACAGCGGAAAGCGTTTCACCGTGTCCTGAAAACTCTGTGCCGAGAGAACGGAAGCAAATATTGACATTGCGTTTATCCTTTCGGCGTAATCTTCTCCATCCCGCCCATATAGGGTTTCAGGACATCCGGCACAAACACGCCGCCGTCCGCCGGATCATAGTAATTTTCCATCACCGCCACCAAAGCGCGCCCAACCGCAAGGCCGGAACCGTTCAGGGTGTGAACGAATTTCGTGTCCTTCTCGCCTTTGGCACGGCAACGCGCATTCATACGCCGCGCCTGAAAGTCCCAGCAATTCGAACAACTGGAAATCTCACGGTACGTTTCCTGAGACGGAATCCATACCTCCAGATCATACGTCTTACGGACCGTAAAACCGCTATCCCCGGAACACAAGACAATCGTGCGGAACGGCAGCTCCAGCTTTTTCAGCAGATTTTCCGCGCAGCCCGTCATGCGCTCATGCTCCTCTTCAGATTTGTCCGGCGCGGTCACACTGACCATTTCCACCTTGTAGAACTGGTGCATGCGGATCATCCCGCGCGTGTCCTTCCCGGCACTCCCCGCTTCCTTGCGGAAACAGGGGGTAAACGCCGTATAGCGGCGCGGCAGGGTTTCTTCGTCGATAATTTCCTCCGCCACGATGTTCGTCAGAGATACTTCGGACGTCGGGATCAGCCATAAATCCCTATTATATGTCATCAACCCTTTACTTAAGCCTGATTCCTCAAGCAGCTCTTTATCAACCAAATAATCCGTTGAAAAAGTTTTAAATTGATCATCCCGAAATTTGGGAAGCTGACCTGTTCCAAACATTGTTTTAGTATTGACCAATAACGGCGCAGACACTTCCGTCAGGCCGTGTTCAGAGGTATGCGTATCCAGAAAGAACTGCGCCAGCGCCCGCTCCATCCGCGCCAACCCGCTATGCAGCAGCACAAAGCGGCTGCCGGACATTTTTGCCGCCGTGGCAAAGTCCATCATATCCAGCCCTTCGCCGATATCCACATGGTCTTTCGGCTCGGAATTCAGCGCCTTCGGCTCCCCATGACGGCGCACCTCTACATTATGGTCTTCGTCCGGGCCGTCCGGCACATCCTCAGCCAACTGGTTGGGGATACCGGAAAGCTTTGTTTTCAAAGCCTCCTCAGCTTCTTTCTGTTTTTCTTCAAGACTTGCGATTTTGTCTTTCAGGCTGGCAACTTCCGCCATGATTGCCTCAGCATCGCCGCCCTGCGACTTGATTTTCCCGATTTCTTTCGACTTTTCATTCCGCTCCGCGAGCAGCTCTTGCAACTCCGTTTGCAGGGCGCGTTTTGTCTCATCCAGTGCCAGAATTTCCGGTGTCTGGGGCGAGAGTCCGCGCCGGGCCCAGTTTGCATCAAACTCTTCCGGGGTTTGCCGTATGGCGCGTAAGTCGAACATTTTCTCTCCTATTCTCTATGATGTTAAGACTTGTTTTATCACTATCTTTGCACAATAGTGGGAGATATGAGCCTGCACAAGACAGAATTACCGGGAATCTATACTCTTTTTGAGCCAACAGAGTCCGCCCTGCCGATTTTGATCGATTCCCCTCACAGCGGACGGATTTATCCGCAGAATTTCAATTATGCCTGCAATTTTAAACTGCTGCAGGAAACCGAAGACAATCATCTGGAAATTTTGCTTCAGCAAGCACCCTCATACGGCATCACCCTTCTGCAATGTGAATTTCCCCGCTGCTATATTGATGTGAACCGCGCCGCAGACGACATTGACGAAGCCCTTTTGAAGAACGCACCAGATTTCCCGACAAATCCAACCATCCGGTCTTCCGCCGGATATGGCCTTATTCGTCGTCTGGTCAAGCCGGGCATTCCGGTTTATGACCACCTACTGGACACAGAAGAAGCGCGACACAGGCTACAGCATTATTATTCAAGCTATCACAATATTTTGCAGCAAAAACTTGATATGTTGCATTATAATTTTGGTCAGGTATGGTATCTCAATATGCATTCTATGCCCGCCTCCTCCGCCCATACCGAAGACGGCCATCCTGTTGATTTTGTGTTGGGCGACCGTCACGGCACGACCTGCAACCGTGAATTTTTGAATCTTATAAGGGAGTTTCTGGAATACGGCGACTACCGTGTGTCCATCAATGATCCCTATAAAGGCGTGGAACTGATCAGACGGCACGGCAATCCATCAATAGGAAAATTTTCTCTGCAATTCGAGATCAACAAATCCCTTTACTGGAATGAAAAAACACAGGAATTTCTGCCAGAAGCAAAAAAGCTGCAAGCAGCCCTCAATCAGATGTTTCTGTTTATTGCAGAATTTATTGAAAAAAAACTTGTCTTGAAGGCCGCAGATTAGGTATACCGCACCTACATGACAGACAGTCCAAGTATATTGCATGTACCCATAGAGGGGGGAGATCAATATCCGCTAGTTGTTCTGAATCAGCATAGCGGACGTATCATTCCGCCTGACATAGACCTTGGCATCCCAAAAGAAAAAACCATTCTTGGCCTAAGCGATCTGTTTATAGATGATCTCTTGAGAGATATTCCCGCCATGGGCCTGCCTGTGCTTGAACAACGTATCAACCGCCTGCTGATAGACACAAACAGATTTATCGGCGATGTCAGCGAACGGCAACTCTCCCATGAATTCAGACAAAGCGTCAGGCTTTTTAACGACCACCAGCATGGCAGCCGCCTGATTCATCAAGGCAGAGGGCTGATCCCTGAGCAATTCTACGAGGATTGGCAACCTGTTCAAATACCAGGAAATACAGATTTGAGTCCTGAGGAGATTGAGGAGAGAAAAAGACGTTTTTATGCCCCTTTTCACAACGCATTAGAAGATGTACTTGACACCCTGTACGAACAATTTGGCGGCTACCTGATTGTTGACATGCATTCCTACGGGCGCATAAATGGTGCAAAATCCGATATTGTCATTGGACATCTGGACGGGCGGTCCTGCAGGCCCGAACTAACAAACCGCATGGCAGAAATTTTGTCGGAGCATGACTTGTCTGTGACTTCAGAGCGTTATTTGCAGGGGGGATATGTCTGTAAAAAATACAGTGATCCGGCACACGGCAAACATGTCATTCAAGTTGAAATTGCCAGAGACTTGCTGGCTTACCCGGATAATTTCACAGAATGCAATTATGAATCTCTGGAAATCATGAAACGTGTGCTTGAAAGACTCCTGCCTGAAATGGCGAAGCATTCTCTTTCAGTCCTCCAAACACCGTCCACCACTCACTTTGCAGAGCCTGATCAAGCTCCGGCATACGAACAGGACATGCCGCTTGCTGCGCAATAGAGGTCACGCCATACTCTGAAATTCCGCACGGAACGATCCCGTCAAAATGCGATAAATCAGGGTCGAGATTGATGGCAATCCCGTGATACGTGACCCAATGCCGTATGCGCACACCAATGGCGGCAATTTTCTTTTCCAGTCCGTCCCGACCCACGACCCAGATCCCGATTCTGCCCTCCCGGCGCTCTCCCCGTATATCAAACGCTTTTAAGGTGCGGATAATCCACTCCTCCAGTTGCCAGATATACTTTTTAATGTCCGGTTCTTTTTGGCGCTGTTTTAAGTTCAGCATATTATACGCCACGCGCTGGCCGGGGCCGTGATAGGTATATTCACCGCCGCGCCCCGTCTCATACACCGGAAAGCGGGGATCAAGCAAATCATGCGCCCTGGCGCTCGTCCCGGCGGTGTAAAGCGGCGGATGCTCCAGCAACCAGACACACTCTTCCTTTTCCCCGGCATGAATGGCCGCCACGCGCTCTTCCATGAACGCAACCGCCTCCGGATAGGGAATAAGAGTTTGAGATATGATAAATTCCATGTGTTATGAACGACAATAAGAAGAAATAGAGGCAGCGTAAATGACGAAATACGTTTTTCATCTTGAAGATGACGGCACTCTCTGCTATTTAGATCAAACCTCAAGGAAGCGGCCGTGGCGGAATTGGTAGACGCGCAGCGTTGAGGTCGCTGTGGGAGTCAAATCCCGTGAAGGTTCAAGTCCTTTCGGCCGCACCACCCCTCTTTTAGCACTCTATTGAGCCGTATTCCCTTGCTTTTTTGAAGAAATTTACTAATATCAAAAGAAAATTCATTGATTATCTTATGAGGACAAAATGAAATTAAGACATACAGAAGTAGAGGGAACTCAAACAGCCAAAGGTTTTTTTAGTGCAGCCGTTCCCGGACGCCCTATGGTAGACCCTGACACCGCCCAAATAATACAGCATGGCGGGCCTGATGCGGCCACCGCTTTGAATAAGGCCATTCCATCTGATATAAAAGAGACATGGCAGCCTGAAGCCTGATTATATCCTTCCCACAGAATATGAAGGATATGATTGCCGATCTAGTGTTTGGCATGTCCGTGCTTCTTGGATAGAATAATATCAATAAGACCCATCATACCCCCAGCCAGAATTAAGGCGATTTGCAATGCAATTTGCAGATACACCTCCTCCTGTGTGTAACTTTTAATATCTGTTAAGGTTTGCAGCAATTGAATGGAGGCAATGGCAATAATAACCATACCCAGTTTTATTTTGATTGTTCCCGGATCAAGACGCGAAAAGATCGTTGGCTTTTCTGTTTCCTCCATGACCGTAATACGAGAGACAAAATTCTCATAACCACTAATCGCGACCATAATGACAAGACTTGCAATCAAACACATATCCACAAGCGTCAAAACAATCACAATCAATGGCTTTTTACCAATTTCATGGATGTGTAAGGCTGTATCTATAAGAACAGCGTAAAATTGCCATGTTAAAAGGAGAACCAGACAAGCCAACCCCAGAAACAACGGGAGAAGCAACCAGCGACAAGCATATAAGATACCCTCAATCGTTGCCTCCCAAAGCCGCTCTTTTTTAAAGGCATTGTTTTTCTTATTTCCTTTATTCATGCCGTTTATCCCCCAGAATAAAGATGTTCAGTCATTCTGAACTATATGTCTGGACAGTCAAAAGAACAAGAGAATCGTTATTTTGATGGAGTCGGTTGATCATTCTCTTGGGCAGGGGCAGAGGCTGACTTTTCACGTTTCCATGGATTCCAGGAACTATTCTGAAATTGCGCCAGAAGATCTGCCCACGTCACCTGCCAAGCTGCACGTGCTTCTTCTCTAGGTCTATACTTAGGCGAACCGCCTTCTTTTAAATATGTCGGAGTATCCCCTAAATCCAGTTTGCAGCTCCTTGTTGAGACTGTATCTGTTCTATACCCTGTGAAAGGCTTACCCACACGCGAAATCGCCTCACGTCTATGAGCTGCCATAACCTGATGCGGCGGAACCCAGACATGTCCTTGCTGTTCTGCCACCTGGCAAGCATCTGCTTCGCAGCTTGCCGAAACAAGAAGAGAGTTGATTGAATAGCCTTTTGGTCCCAACTGATCGACAGCGCTGTCCATAGCGGTATCTTTTTTGGCAGGGAAGGCTTCCAGCTCATTTCCCGGCCATGCGACAACACAAAATACTTGACCACTTGCTTGCTGATTCATTACGAACACTCCTTCTATTTATTTAGGGTGTGTTGACACTATTCAGGGATTAAGATTGATGGTATTGTTTTGTGAT
>CAKZKV010000307.1 GCA_937124505.1 uncultured Alphaproteobacteria bacterium | reverse complement strand
TGCTGCTGTCAAGGAAGTGGGCTTGAAAAGTTCTGCGACGGATCTTCGCATTCAGACGGAAATCAATGATCTCTGGCTGCGCCATGACATTGATATTTTTACGAAGCTGGATTTGACGGTCAATCAGGGACGTGTCCTGATCACCGGGATCGTGCAGAACCCGGAACACCGCGTTGATGCCGTGCGTCTGGCATGGAAAGTCAAGGGCGTCAAGCAGGTTATCAATGAAATCAAGATCGCGGAGTCGACCGGGTTTACAGGATATCTGAGTGATGCCTGGATTTCGGCGCGTATTCGTAGCGGCCTCACGATTGATAAAGACGTTCAAAACCTGAATTACACGATTGATACCGTGGATGGCGTAGTTTACCTGATGGGCGTTGCCCAAAGCCGGGAAGAGCTGAACCGTGTCATTGAAAGAGCGCGGACGACGAACGGTGTGGACCGGGTGGTTTCTTATGTGAAAATTGCCGGAGATGATATTGCGCCGGCGAATGTATCAGCGCCGATCAAGACCGCGCCGACGCCTGTGTATGATGATGATCCGATGGTCAGTTCCGCACCTGCCGCCCAACCAGCCGAAAGCGTCCAGCCTGTTCAGACGACACCGCTTCCGTTGTATTAAGATTACAAACCTTAATTTTTAATATGCAGGTTGGCCAGTTCCTTGGCGATTTTGTCATAAGCTTCTGCCAGATCTGCCGCTTCATCCACATCATAGTAATTCGCGGCTGAGGTGGCGCAGTCTTCGAACAATTGCTCTGTATAGGAATCCACACCACTTGAGAAAGTAATCGTGTAAACGTTCACATTCAGGTCATTCTTGGCATGATTACAGACTTCTGTGAATTTTTCGTCCAGATCTCCTTTGTTCAGGCTATGGTCGCTGGTCGCGCCGTAAGCGGAATAGCCGCTGCTGCCGCCTGGCATGGTGTTTTGACCATCCGTCATCATGACGATCACGCGTTTGGTGACATTATCGTCCCATGGCGCACCTTCTTCGAACGGGAAATCAGGAAGCAGAACCCTTAGCCCCCAGACCATCCCGAAGTTCCCGAGCGTATTGCCAGAGGCATAGAAATCGACGCGGTTTAATAGACGTGTTTTGTCATTTGTCAGAGGCGTAATATAGGTCTTGTTACAATTGCTGTTATAGTCATGGTAATAATATTTGCCATAGTAGTAATGGCTATAGGAGTCATAATTGTAATATTTTTTGGACTTCCAGTAGACTTTGTTATTTCTGTACATGTCCCAGTTACCTTCGAACAGACCGTTGGTATCTTCCGTATCATCCGCCAGAACGCAGCCATGCCATTGGTCGAAATGATTTTGATTGAACTCGCGGCCATCGGGATTATTGACAAAGGCCGGGCCATAGTAATTGCCGTCTTCATCTTCCCCCAGACCATATGGGCCGACATTTACGGAGGTACTGAAGGGGACATAGCCGATTTTGACATTTTCCGGACAGGTCGTTCCCTTGCACAGACGATTGACAAACATCTCCACGGAATCTTCCAGCTCTCCAATTTCCTGTGACATTGAGCCTGTGACGTCGAGAACCAGAACAACTTCAATGCCCTGAACTTCCCGCTCAACGATGGTATCTACATTGACATCCAGAACATCAATACCGATCAGGTGGATGAAATACGTATCAAAATTTGCCTTGGCGCTGGCGAACACCTCATCGCCGACCGTGTAGGCCTGAATGTCATAAACATCGCCGATCTTGTCCATTGGATAATTCAAATCCAGAAACTGTTCAACTTTTGCCTGCACATTATCGTCATCCGCAGAGGCCGCCGCCGCCAGCGTGGCCGCGTCCAGAGCGTGTGTCAGGCGCTGCTTTATCAGATAGCCGTGTGAGACGTCAATCGCGCCGCCGACTGAGGCAAACAGCAACGGGGCCATCAGGCCGAACATCGGCGCAACGGAGCCGGTCTGTTCAAGGAAAGAACCTATTTTTGTTTTCAGTTTCTGTATCATGTTACACCCACCTGTAAAATTTCTAGTTCATTGGCACGGTCGGCGATCTGCGCCCCCGTGCAAAGGCGACTTCCTGCATATTAATGTCGCCTGTAATCACGTCCCCGAATGTTGGTTCATAACGGTATTGTACCGTGACAATAATCACGCCTTCTCCTTCCGGAAACATTCCCGCTGTACTGTTTACGGAGGCATTATTGGCGCTCATATTGCGTGTTTCTCTCCACAACACTTCCGGATTCTGGTCTTCATCAAATTCTATGCTGACGATATCAATTCCAAAAGTGCTGGTATCATATGGCTCCAGAGACAGCCGGGACGCTTCAATCGTTTCATCGACGATATCCATATCGACGAACATGTTTCTGGCAATCAGGTCAGCGCCAATCTGTGAAGAATTAATAACTTTCTGGTTCATCAAAATTCCACGGCCAACGTCAAAGGCCCCTAACAACATCAGCACCATCACCGGCATGATCAAGGCCGCTTCAACGGCGGCAACCCCGTCGGTTTCATACCACCAGGATTTCATTTTATTCAGAAGTCTGTGCATATATTCCTTCATATTTTAACTACCGAATTCATAAGGTTCCGTCTGAAAGACAATGGTTGACATCATTCGCATCGTGCCTTCCCCGCCTGTCATAATCTGGCCGATCAAAGGGGTGATGATCGGATACTCGTAAACAGCCCGGATCAGCATGACGTCATTCACACCGCCCGCGTTGAACCCACGGCTTTGAAAACTACCGTCTGTCTCAAACTGCGCCCCTAAAGCGGCGACATCAAAGAAGCTGCCGCTGCCGACCGGAATAACTTCGATCTCCACATCATTGCAATTAATCAGGACCGGCGCACTTTCACACAGGGCCGCCCGGAACGTGCTTTCATCCCCGCCGTTTTGCTGAATCTGACCCGTTTTGACCAGCCGGGCGGCATCTGCAACGGCCCCTTCCAGAAGATTACCCCCGGCGAACATCAAAGATACTTCCAGAATGCCAACGGCCATCATGATAAACGGAACGGCAATGAATGAAAATTCAATGGCGGTTGTGCCATCTTCCTTGTGAATCCATCCTGAAAATATGTTTCTTATCCGCATCAAAGTAGTTACCCGATTTTTCTGTCTTGTCAGTCTTTCAACTTGCATAGACATAAGTTCCTACTTTCAAGGATAAATTAATCAGATGAAGATTTTTTTAAAAAAAAGTAAGATTTATTAAGGATTTATCTTGTATTTTATGTACTTACATTTTCCTTTGCGGAGACTTTGTTCCCCGGTATGTCGAGGGGGAAGCCGTATTCATCCAGAGCGACCTCGCCGGAAACTTCTTTCCCCCAGCGCGTGCGTAACTGCTCTTGCTGTTTTTCAATGGATTTGACCCGTAATTGTGCCCGCTCTTCCACAAAAATTGAGATTGCGCCGACAACAACCCATTCAATGCAATAACCAATGGCCGCAGCGCTATACATGATCATCCACACAAACGGATCGCTCAGGATATTCAGTGACGTTTCCATGGTCGGGTTTTCAAGCCATAACTGCATAATAAAGGGAGTACATCCCGCCAGATTCATGGCGCCAATCGTGATTCCCCTCATTTTTTCTTTTGTTTTGTCCAGATAGGCCGCGACAATGGTGGGAAGCATTCCGGCAAGTAGAATGATGGTCGTGGCGGCAAATAAAACGCCGCACAGTATCAAAATCACTAAAATTAACTGGCCTTGCCAGCTTAATGATTTTCGACGCTGCCTTTTAAATACTTTCTTTGCCATTTAGAAAGCTCCAGCTCCTGAGAGTTCCAGCAATGCCAGTGTGATTATGCCAAGTCCCCCGATGACGGTTGAGATAATTGCAGCGGCGGTTCGTCCCGCTGCATTGCCGAGAAGTCCTTTCTGCTCCAGTTTCTTTTGCAAGATCAGTTTTTCTTTCTCCATTCGCTTGTAGCGTTTCATGGCTTTGAAAAAGGACTGTTTGTCGGTCTCGATAATTTCAGGATTCTCTAAAATGGCGGTGACGCGTGACAAGTCTCCTGTTTTTTTAATTTTTTCAAATTCCTTTTGCATGCGCGCCCGCAGGTTGCGGTCATGAAAGCGTTCAAGGACCGGATCCATAATTTTGACGACATGCTCGGCAATATGGGGCAAAGGCGGCATTTCATACCGCTTCTGGATATTGGTAATTGTCCAGACATTCCCGAGAATCTTTTTGTATTCTTCGTCAGAATTCAGTTCGATGAGATAAGAATCCAGAATGCGGGAGTCTTTGACCGACAGGAAGGCAATGGAATGCCGGTCAAGGAATAGTTTTTCTATTTGCCCGTCCTTGCAAAGTGATTCAAAGGCATAGACCATGTCTTCGGGGCTTTTGACGTAATATCCTGCAAGTTTTGTGCTAAGGCAGGGAACAGAAAAGTTTAGCGAATAAACGCAACGCTCGAGACCAAATCCGGCGTTCCTGTTCTTTAAAACCGCACGACAGGATTCAAAACGCGTTGAAATAGAGCCGTAATCAATGGTTTTATCACTCTGGGTATTCAGCCAGAACATGACCAGACTTTGTTCAATAATTTCAGCGAAAATGTTCAGGTTTTTGTTTTTTATAAAGGCTTCTGCCAAAGCTGTTCCAAACCCTTCGGGATGAAAGGATAGCCCCTTGTAACGGATTGGGGCAGGGGGGTCCAGAGCGATTGAAATCCGGCTTGCCAGCTTGTATTTGTAATCATCATTAATTCCTGTGTCTTTTGAGCTTTCAACGGCCAGAGCAAAATGTTCCTCTGCCTCCTTGTCCTCAAGAGAACGCTGCATCCAGAGCTCAAGTTTTCCATCGTCAATATAGTGTGGCAGGTGTTCGCAATATTCATAAAGATCCCTGGCCAGAAGTTCCGGTCTGACATAACGGTTGCCTTCCAGATAAAAAACACGGGCGGCTTTTTTGCGTTTCAGGGTCTGTTTGGGATTAAGGCGCTGGCCGTCCATCCATTCATTGACTTCGTCAATTGTCCAACGTTGTGGTTTGCTATCGTGTAAGATGCCACGGAGAAGTTCGAGGATGGCACCTGTAAAACGGTCTTTTCCTGTCAGGGCGGCGTAGCTGCCTTTTTCAATTTTTTCCGCAATAATTTTTTCATCGCTCATTCCCTGCAAAGGGTCATGGCTGCGGAGCATAACGGTCAGCAAAACACCCAGCGCATATACATCATCGACAAAGTGTCCCAGGCCGCGGGCGATCGGATCGGCCATCGCCCGTTCGATGGGTTCGTAAAGCACCGGTTGCAGATAGGAAGGCGGCGTTGTCAGGGCATCACCCAGAATGGCGCTTTTCAGGTTATGTCCGCTGCCACCAAATATGTTATCCGCACGGATAGCACCATGAACAAAGCCCCTTTCATGAAAATCCTTAAGGACGCCAACAAAATGCGGGAGGAACTGCTCCATAATAAGGTCTTGTTTGAGGCCGAAGGCCTGTCTTTTATCAGGTGCAAAAAAGGGTTTTCCCAGATTGGCTTCATAAATAACCGCGAAATGCTCGATCTGATCTGTCGGCCAGTGAACTGGCCCGGTGGCAATCAGGGTTGCAATATTCGGATTGTATATATTGGAATAGGTCATGGCATTCTGCCAGCGTGGAATCAGGGATGGCTCGCAAATCTAGGCAATCAGCTTTTGGGGGAGCTTCCCCTTTCCTTCTGCCTGATAGGCCTTTACAGGCCCATGATCATAAGCAGGCAGGGGCTTGTTCGAGAGGATATCTATTTTTTTGTTAAAACGAACCGTGGTGCCTGTATTTTTCTGAACAGGCCCATTTTCTTCTGGTTCATCAATGTCATCTGATTTTCTATCAGCCATAAATACAGAATATCAGAGAAGAAAGGCGTTGCCTATCTTCTAGAGCGTTCATCGTTCCTTTTCGGGTGCGTTGGTTCGTCGCTCACGTACATTTTATACGTTTCGCTGCTCGCGCCTGCCCGGAAATAAACGCTGTTTGCTCTATACGTCTTCTGTTTCGTCTGTGATCGGGCCGTCTGCATGACCGTGAATAAACTGGTCAACATATTCATTGCCTGAATGATCCAGTTCTTCTACGCTGCCGTGCCAGATGATTTTGCCCTGATAGATCATGGCAATCTGGTCGGCAATTTTGCGGGCGGAGGCCATATCGTGGGTAATAGACAGGGTCGTTGCGCCCAATTCCTTAACGCTGTCAACAATCAGGTTATTAATCACATCTGCCATAATCGGATCAAGCCCGGTGGTCGGTTCATCAAAGAAAATAATTTCCGGATTTGTGGCAATGGCGCGGGCCAGTCCGACACGTTTTTGCATCCCGCCGGACAGTTCCGCCGGAAACAGGTCGGCAACGGAATCTTTCAGGCCGACGGATTTCAGTTTTTCAATCGCAATGTCCCGTGCCTCCGCACGTTTGATGCGTTTGCCATGGATCAGGCCAAAGCCGACATTTTCCCAGACCGGCAGGGAGTCAAACAAGGCCGCCCCCTGAAACAGCATGCCGAATTTGCTCATCAGTTCGTCGCGTTCTTTCTGGTCGATGCCAACAGTCTCGCTGCCGTCAATCAAGATGGAACCTGCATCGGGTTTAATCAGGCCGAGCACACATTTCAATGTAACGGATTTACCTGTTCCGGATCCGCCGATAATGACGAGAGACTTGCCCTTCTCAATGGTCAGGTCGATGCCGTTCAGAACATGGTTGTTGCCGAATGACTTTTTCACGTCAATCAGTTCGATTTTTTTTGGGGCCGGTTGCGGCATCATCCGGGCTTCAGCAGTAGACATTTGTTCCATAACAAATTGTTTATTATAAGTTACCAGAAGTTAGCATAAAAAAATCATCTTGCAACGTGTAACTATAATCATCATAACTCTTATCTATGAAACCTTCTGCCCGCATACAAGCCACTATTGATCTTCTAAGCCGTATTAATGAGGGGCGTGTCCCCATGGATACGACGTGCGGGGATTATTTCCGTGTGCGCCGTTATATCGGCTCCAAAGACCGCGCCGCGGTTGTCGAGCGTGTTTATGACATAATGCGCATGTATGCCCGTCTGGGGTATCTTCTGGAGCAGCATGGCCGGGAAGATACGCCGCGGGAGCGGGTGATTGCCCACTTATTGCTCGAGGGCAATCCGCAGCAGCTCAAGGATTTGTTTAACGGTGAGAAATATGCGCCTGACCCACTTACCGCTGAGGAAGAAGTTTTTCTCTCAAGTTTTCAAATGCCGGAATATCCGGAATCCGTGGCGGTAGAATGTCCCCCGCAATTTGAAAAGCGGCTGCGTGATATCTTCAAGGATGATTTTGCAATAGAAATGACCGCCATGCTGGAACCGGCAACACTGGATTTACGGGTCAATCTGGCCAAATGTTCTATTGAAAAAGCACAGAACTTTCTGGAGGCCGATGGGGTCAAAACGGCTCAGACGCCTTATTCCCCGTGGGGCCTGCGCTGTGAAAACAAGGCCTATCTCTCCCGTACCAAGGCTTTTGCGCGGGGCTGGGTGGAAATACAGGATGAAGGCTCGCAACTCATTGCGGCTGTTTGTGATGCGAAGCCGGGAATGCAGGTGCTTGATTATTGTGCCGGGGCAGGTGGAAAAACGCTGGCCTTGGCCGCAGCGATGCAGAACAAGGGGCGCATTGTCGCGATGGATCTGGAGACACGGCGTTTGATGAAATCAAAGGAACGCCTGAAAAAAGCGGGTGTGGCGGATATTGTGGAAGTCAGGCCGCTGGAAGATGAGAAACATAAAAAGTGGTTAAAACGGCAAAAGGGTACGTTTGATCTGGTGTTGCTGGATGTGCCGTGCAGCGGGACGGGCACATGGCGGCGCAACCCGGACATGCGCTGGCGTACCTATGGCCCGTCAATTGAGGAACTCACAGAGATTCAGGCGGATATTCTGGAGCGCGTGGCACATACCGTGAAACCCGGTGGACGGCTGGTCTACGCGACTTGCTCCCTGCTACGGGAAGAGAATGAGGCGCAGGTCGCGCGGTTTGTGGAAACGCATAAAGATTTTTATATTGTGCCTGTCATTTCGAACGCGCAAAGCGCGGAGAAATCTCTGGAGGCAGGAGATTCCTCACATTCTTTCGGAATGACAAAAGAAGGGTTTATGCGCCTGACCCCGCACAAGCATAATACGGATGGTTTTTTTGCGGCAGTGATGGAACTCAGCCTCTAAGACGGCTTACCACTCCAGATCAACAGTTCCTAAAGAAACCGCCCATAAAGCATCCTCAGCCTGCATATTGAACCACTTTCCAACAGTTTTATATGTTGCCGGGGTTTGTGACATAAATCCATTAGGGATGAATGTCTGGGTCGCAATTTTATGGGCCGTTGTTCCAATCGTATGTCCGATTTCACCGCTGAACGCAATGCCATCAACAGCAGTAAAAATAGCGGCTGCGGCCAGAAAATTTCTGGATGTCACCGTGTTGAAAACAGATCGGCATGTATCCCATGTTTTGTGGACGGCACGTCCAAAAGCATTGCTTGCTGATCCTCTATGTCTTCCATAATTCATTACACACTCTCCTTGAATTTTTTTTAGGGAAAATACATATTTTTGATCTATAAGTCAAAGCAATATTAAGCCTTCTGCTCCCAACCGCCTTGATCTGTTTGCTGCCAGTAGGTGAGGTTATGCCCCGCGTCTTTATGTGCTTTCCAGCGGGTGCGGGCAGCTTTCACGGACGAGTCATCAAAGCCGTTAAACATGTCACAGCACATCTCATAATCGGCCAGGTTTTCACTTTGCGTACCATTGGTCAGGATCAGGATTTCTCCCTTGTTCGGGTTTTCATCCCTGTCCGTCAGCCAGATCGGTTGCAGCTCCGCATAACCGTCTTTTTTTGAGCCATGCGGCAGGAAGACATTTGGATGAAACGTCCAGAGGA
>CAKZKV010000306.1 GCA_937124505.1 uncultured Alphaproteobacteria bacterium | reverse complement strand
AGATTGAGCAGGTCGCAAACTCGATTGTGCGCCAGTTGGAAACGATGGGAGAACAGGAAATACCGACAACCAAAATCGGCGAACTGGTCATGAAGGCGCTGACGCAGCTGGATATTATCGGCTACATCCGTTTCGCCAGTGTGTATAAGGATTTCAGGGCGCCGGATGATTTCAATGATTTCTTATCGGAGATTGAGGCGCTTCAGGTCAAAACCAAACAGGCGGTGGAATAGACGCTTGCCTTGAAAGTTGTAGAGACATGGCAGTAACGATCAGGCGAAAAGTGAGGGTTCCTGTCTCTCTGGATGATAGCAAGGAAGCTGTGGCTACGTTTGTGACCTTCGACCATTTACATGACCATAAAGAACACATTGCGATTTTGTTTGATCCATATAAGGGCTCTGCTACACCAACCGTCCGCATTCACTCGGAATGTCTGACAGGAGATGTTTTTCATTCCTTGCGCTGTGACTGTCGGCAGCAATTAACCGAAGCGCTGGAAATGCTCTCCGGGCAAGGAGGGATTCTGCTGTATATGCGTCACGAAGGGCGCGGTATTGGCTTATACAACAAGCTTGATGCTTACCATCTCCAGATTGAAAAAGGGCTGGATACGTTCAGCGCGAATAAAGAACTGGGGTATGAGGGTGATCTTCGTTCTTATGAAGAAGCTTCGCAGATGTTAGCGGCCTTAGGGATCAAAAAAGTGAAGTTATTGACGAATAATCCTGCCAAGGTTAACGGACTGCAACAATACGGTATTGAGGTTTCAGAAATGATCCCGACCAGACTGGGGGAGACGAAACATAACCGTTCTTATCTCTTGTCCAAGAAACGTTCCGGCCATAACCTTAATATATCTGATGACCTGTCTGCCTGAGGAGAGCGATGAGTATTACATGGCGAGAGCCCTGGAACTGGCTGCGCAGGGGCTTGGCCGTGTTGCGCCCAATCCGTCGGTCGGCTGTGTGATCGTTAAGGACGGTCATGTGATTGCCGAGGCCAGAACAGGAGATGGCGGTCGGCCACATGCAGAAACGGAAGCGTTGGCTATGGCAGGCAGCGAGGCAGAAGGCAGTCATGTGTATGTTTCTCTGGAACCCTGTGCTCATACCGGCAAAACGCCGCCTTGTGCGAAAGCCCTTGTTGAAGCCAGTGTCGAAAAGGTTATTGTCGCATGTAAAGACCCGGACGAACGTGTAAACGGGCAAGGCATTGAGATGTTGCGGAATGCGGGAATTCAAGTGGTTGAAAATGTCATGAGGAGAGAAGCAGAAGAATTGAATGCCGGGTTCTTTTTAACGAGACTGGAAAACCGTCCATGGATCACGTTGAAAACAGCAACTTCACTGGACGGCAAGATCGCGACGCGAACAGGGCATAGCAAGTGGATCACCGGGACAGACGCACGGGAGGCTGTGCATCGCCTGCGCGATCAACATGATGCCGTTTTAACAGGCAGTGGAACGGTGTTGGCGGATGATCCGCAGATGACCGTGCGCATTATAATGGACAGGACGGAAATGCCTCTGCGTATTATTCTGGATCGCCGCAGAAGGGTTTCAAAAGAGGCCAGAATACATGGCAATGATGGACGCTGCCTGATTTTGCAGGAAGAATATGGTGATTTATCTTCTTTAATGTCGTATCTGGTTCAGGAGCATGGCATCACGCGCCTGATGGTCGAAGCTGGTGCCACTTTGACGAGTAGTTTTATTGTCGAAGGTATCTGGGATGAACTTTTCTGGTTTCGTGCGCCTGTGATGATCGGGGACGATGGCCAAAGCGCCCTGAAGATGGCTGGTATTGATGTTATGCAGGACGCTATGCGGCTTCAGCGATTATCAATTACAGAAATCGGACATGATCTGCTTGAAATTTACAGGAAAGAACCATAAGAAAAAGTATGTTTACAGGGATTATAACAGATATCGGTACAATTGCCTCCGTAGATGAAACACGGGGCGATAAAAGATTTGTCATTCAAACGGCTTTTGATATGGAAGAAGTGCCGATGGGGGCGTCGATTGCCTGTTCAGGGTGTTGCCTGACGGTTGTCGAAAAAACCGCAGACAGCTTTACAGTTGATGTTTCAGCGGAAAGTCTGTCAAAAACCAATCTGGGGGAATGGACAGAAGGAACGCGTGTTAATCTGGAGCAATCATTAAAACTTGGGGATGAACTCGGCGGGCATATCGTTTCTGGTCATGTGGATGGTCTTGCAACTTTGGAATCTGTGAACCCGGACGGGGATTCCCATCGCCTTGTTTTGTCCATTCCGCAAGAATTTGCAAAATTCATTGCCCCGAAAGGCTCTGTGGCGCTGGATGGTATTTCCCTGACCGTGAATGAGGTTGAGGGCAATAAATTCGGGATTAATATCATCCCCCATACCTGGGACGTGACAACGATGGGGCAGCGCAAGGCCGGAGATCAACTGAATTTTGAAGTAGATACTATTGCTCGTTATGTGTCGCGCATGATGGGGCAGGAGTGATTCTCCTTTCAAGACGCTGGACTTGTGAGAGCAGCTTCTATATAACCCCTTCATGGCATCAGAAAAAACCAAAGGATCAAAGAAAGCACGTCTGTCAATGGCGCGTCTGGCCGCTGTTCAGTGTGTGTATCAATGGTTGCAGTCCGGGGCTGATGCGAAAGACATTCTGGCGTATTACAACGACCATTTTACAGGCCTGAAAGTGGATGCGGGGGAAGTACTGCCTCCGGACAGAGACCTTTTGTCTGAATTGCTTCAGGGGGTGCAGGAACGGTTTCATGATCTTCAGGGGATGATAACATCTCACTTAAACAAAGGCCTGCAAACGCCCGAATCAAAAAAAGATTTAATAATTATGTCCTGCCTATATTGCGGGGCGTATGAGTTGATGACGCATCATGATCTTGATCCGCCGCTGATCATTTCTGAATATCTGCATATCACGCGTTCGTTTTATAACGATTCTGAAGTAAAGCTTGTGAATGGTGTGCTAGACTCGATCAAAACAACCTTGAATCGTTAATTTTCAGCTTGTCGTATAACTGAATATTAAGAATATTGTAATATTCTAATAAGACAAGACGCAGGTCGAAAATCAGGGCGAAATCGTAAATGAAAAAAATCATAATGGCAGTTGTGGCACTCATTATGCTCGGCGGTGGTGGCGGAGGCGCTTACATGTATTTTGTCAGTACGCCAGCCGAGGCCGCGATTGAGGAAGAGGTTGGAAAACACGCCCAAAAAGATGATCACGGGTCCGGCGGCCATGGTGATAGCGCTCATTACGAATATGTTGAACTTGATCCACTCATCCTTCCCATTATTGATGAATATGGCGTTAATCAGGTCGTGTCTCTGGTGGTGTCTATTGAGGTGGCCGATGCTGCGGCGGCAGAAAAGGTCAAGAAGCTGAGCCCCCGCCTGAAAGACGCGTATATACAGGACATGTACGGTATTCTGAATCGCCATGCGGCCCTTAAAGGCGGAGTTGTCCAGGTGGATAAACTAAAAAAGCGTCTGAACAAGGTCAGCCGGGATGTAATGGGTGAGGATGTGGTTCATGACGTGCTGCTGCAGGTCGTGCAACAAAGACCGATTTAATCAAATTCACCTCTTCACAACCCCTTATATTCTGTGATATTGATCCTCATTATTTTATTGAAAAGAAGAGGATACGTTATGGACATCAGCAAGATTTCAATCGGCAAGAAAGCCCCGGAAGAAGTAAATATTATTATTGAAAACCCGATGGGGGGGCTGCCGGTCAAATATGAAATGGATAAAGACAGCGGCGCTCTGGAGGTGGACCGTTTTATTCACACGCCGATGTTCTATCCCGGAAATTACGGTTTTATCCCGCACACGTTATCTGATGACGGTGACCCGGTGGATGTGATTGCGATTGGCCAGTTGCCCGTGATGCCTGGCGCGGTGATGGCCGTCAAGCCAATAGGTGTTTTGTTGATGGAAGATGATGGCGGGAAAGACGAGAAGATTATCGCACGCCCGATTGATAAATTATTTCCGTATCACAAAGACGTGAACGATTTCACGGATATCCAGCCCATCCTGCGGGAGCAGATCGAGCATTTCTTCACACATTACAAAGACCTTGAAAAAGGGAAGTGGGTCAAGATTGGTGGCTGGGACAATGCCGACCGTGCAAGAACATTGATCCAAGAAGGCATCGCCAGATTACAGGCGCAGAAATCCGCGGCCTAAAATCTCTGCAAAGAGTTCTTTTTAACCGTCATCCCGGCAAAAGCCGGGATCTACGGATTTATTATTCCGGCTGTTTCGGATTGAACTTGCCCAGATTGCCGAGGAGTTGTTGCATGATCGTGACCTCATTGCCGTAGGTCGGAGTTTTGCTATCCTTGATCGGGACGTCCAGGCGTGCATTATCCATGGTATCAAAGGCCGTGACGATATTATTGTCGTCGAATTTCACAACCACGATCTTTTCATCCGTCACTTCCGTGTCGAAAATGCCGTGTTTTTCGGTTTTCTGGCCCATGTAATACCAGACATTGTTATTGAACGGGGAGACAGTCGTAGGGGAGCCCAAAACACGGAATACATCGTCCCGTGTAGAGCTTCCAACCTGTATCTGGCTGGTACGGTCTTCCTGCAACAAGTTGCCGTGTGTTGCCTTCATCGGGGTGCAGGCGGGCAATGCTGCAAAAGCCATTAAAGCCAGTAGCGGCAAAACCGTTCGAAACAGATATTTATTGTTCATAACCATTAAAATCGTTCTCCGACTCCATCGTTTTCGCTTCATATCATGATATATCGTGTTTAGGCGCATGTGACAACAACAGCAAAATTTTATGTTTGGATTATTTAAAAAGAAAGAAACACCGGAAGAAGCGCGGGCCCTTGCCCTGTATGAACTGGCCGTCAAACAGGCGCGCATCCCTTCTTTTTATGAGGACTGTAACGTGCCGGACAGTGTGGACGGACGGTTTGAGATGATCTGCCTGCATGCTGGTCTGCTGATTATGCGGCTTGAGCAACTGGGAGAGGCGGGCGCAAAACTCGCGCAGGCCTTATTTGACCATATGTTTCTGGACATGGATCGCTCGCTGCGGGAAATGGGAATCAGTGATCTGCGCGTGCCCAAACACATGAAACGCATGCTGAACGGTTTTAACGGACGGGCGCAGGCCTATAAGGAGGCGATATTGGCCAATGACCGGAAAAAGCTGGAAGCGGCGATCCTGCGTAATATTTATGGCACAATAGATGACGCGGATGAGCGGGATATCTCGCATATGGCAGATTATACGCAAAGACAATGGCGGCATGTCCAAATGCGGGGGTTACAGGACTTCCAAAATGCGGAAAATATCTTTATGAAAGAGGGTGAAACATGAGGATCAAAATTATGGCGGAAACGGCAGATCATACTCGTAAGGAAATCCCCGAATGGTCGCACTTTATCAAGATGGATGAGGTCGAGGACAAAGAACTCTCCCTGCATATCGCGCCGGATGTGGAGGGCAGAAAAAATCTGGCCAAGCGCATGGGGCTTGTTTCTCTGGACGACCTTCAGGCGGACATCAAAATCAAGCGCCAGAACAAGCGCGTGATTAAAATCCATGGAAGCTTTTCAGCGCGTGTGACGCAAAGTTGTGTGGTCACGCTGGAACCTGTGCAGGATCATATTGAGGATACGTTTGAAGCGTGGTTTGCCGACCCGGATCAGGCCGTGTCCTTT
>CAKZKV010000305.1 GCA_937124505.1 uncultured Alphaproteobacteria bacterium | reverse complement strand
TGAAAGTTCTAAGTGAAGTGCGACTGGACTATTGTTAGACAATAATTCGATCATAGCTTAATGTAAATAAGCCGCCTTAAAGCGGCTTATTTACATTTCAGGGTTTTCTAACATGCTAAAATTCTATATTTGCAATAGCTTTACACAAAGGTCTTTTGAAGGTAATCCGGCAGGTGTTGTTTTTGATGATGAGGGTTCTTTAGGCTGCGATATGATGCAAAAAATAGCCGCCCAGCTAAACCTCGTGGAAACAACCTTTGTCTTGCCATCTGATCATGAACGTTTTTCATGTAACATGCGTTATTTTACGCCTTTAAAAGAGCTTCCGATTACAGGGCACCCTACATTAGCCGCGTGGCAAATAATGTTGAATACTAAAAGGGTTTCTCCGCAAGGGCAGCACAAAATAAAAACTCAAGGCGGCACCATCAACATAGAGCAAGAAAGAGGTTCTATATATTTATCGCAAAGCTCCCCTGTATTTACAGAGATCGTTCAGGATGGTGTTGAAGAGGTTTTATCAGTATTTTCTTTGGCCAAGGAGGATTTATTGGATTATCCAATAGCAGGAGTGAATGCTGGTTTGGGGCATTTAATTTTTGGCGTTAAAGATATAAAAACGTTATTCAAAATGAGTTTTGAGTTGGATGCATTAAAGGGTGTATGTCACAAATATGAGCTGCAAGAAGCCCAAATTTTTTCTCTGGAAACCGTAGACAATCAAAATACACTCCACACTCGAAATTTCTGTCCTAGGGAAGGCTTGGAAGACCCAGCCTGTGGCAACGGTAATGCTGCTCTTGGCGGGTATTTTCTAAAATATATCGAACCTGATACAGGTAATATTATGCTTAAAGCCGAGCAAGGCCACATTATCAATAAGCCCTCTTTAATAGAAATTAAAGCCAAAAGAAAAGCTGATGGTTACGATATTCAAATTGGTGGAAAAGCAGTCCTCATGGCAGAAGGAAGCTTTCTATACAACGACGTGAATAGCATCTCTTAGAACCTCTTTCGGAGTTTTATATCCAAGGCATTTGCGTGGCGTATTATTCATCCTGTCGGCAATGGCTATAAGATTGTCATTTGATATTTTCTCTAAATCAGTGCTTCTCGGGAGAAACTTCCTGATACGGCTGTTTGTGTTTTCTACCGTGCCTTTCTGCCATGGCGAACGCGGATCACAATAATAGCTTTTGATATTTAACTGACGAGAGAGGAGGGTGTAATATAAAAACTCTGATCCCCGATCAAACGTTACGGTCTGACGCATTGGTTTGGAAAACTGTTGCAAGCGTTTACGAATACTGCCCATCACCGTATTTGAATGCCGTGTTTCATTTTTGATGAGAACGGTGTAACGGCTTTTGCGCTCTGTCAGTGTGGTGACATTGGCTTTGCCAAAATCACGCTCAAACATCATCAAATCCGCTTCCCAATGACCAAATTCATGCCTGAGATCAATATGATCCGGCCTGTTTCGTATCCACATATCACGCGGAATGCCGCGTAATTCTCTTGGTATGCGATTACCACGGCGGTTTCTGTGCTTTCTGGATCGGAAGAGGTGACGATACAGCTTTAATTCCTTACCTTCGGTGCTGTAAACATATCTGTAAATAGTCTCATGACAAGCATACAAGCCATTATCGTCGATATGTTTCAAATATCCTGCGATCTGTTCCGGCGACCAGTCAGACTTGAGCTTACTGATGATAAAGTGCTTCAATCCAGCCACAGATTCAATCTTTTGCTGTTTTTGCCTGCGACGACGATAAAATTCCTGCGCGTTCAAATGCGTGTAGCCATTGAGCGTTTTATCTTCTTCACAAAAGAACGTATTGCGCTGTATCTCACGGAATATTGTTGATCTGTGTCTACCAAGCCGTCTGGCGATTTCGTTGACTGACACTTTTTCTTCACGCCAGAAATATATTTTGCGCCTTTCATCAAGGCTTAGATGATTGTAAAATTTGCTCATATTCGACTTCCGTTATTCACCCCAAAAGGGGCTTAAATTAACAAAAGTCGCGCTTCAAAATAGAATCCACCGCCTAAATTTTTCTTGCAAGAGAATGGATGTTATGTGAAAAAAGTTGTTGGGAAAATCTGCAAAAAGGGATCAAAAATGAATTATCAGGACGTTTTGGAAGGAAATAGAGGGCTGGATGCAAGGTTGTTGAGTGACTCCCCTCCAGCTGTGCAGGATGTGGAAAATTTTCTGGACAGGATGCAGGAATCTGTCGGTGAATTGACTTCAGCAGATGAGCTTGATCACGTTTTTGTGCTCTTTCGTAAGTGGAAAACGCTTCTGGATTCGCACTACGGTGTTCATTGTTCAAAATCTTTATCTGTTGATGCTTTTGTCAAGAGCCAACAACCGCAGCCACAGCCCGGTACTTAAAAAGATTTTTTATGATGTTATATTGATCTTTCAGCGCAGTGGCGTAGACTCTTCTCTTAGCTTTCCATTCTTCAAAACAGGAGATATGACATGACAAAAGAAGACTTACTGAAACTGGCATCCGAACAAGGCTGGGAACAGATGGTAGAGTCGCTTCCCTGCCCGGCAGACAAGGCCGGGGACCCTTGCGAGTCGCCTAAAAATGCCGTCAAGGTGGCATGCAAGGATGTTGATCCGCTCAATCCCGGTACGGCGTGTGAGAAGGCGCTGGACGCTCTCTCTGACTGCATGGATGCGAATTACTGATAGGTTTTTCTGATGGATCAGACTCAAATGATGGGAACATTTTGTAACGTTGGTGTTCCCTTCCTAAACTCTTGGTAAAACTTAATCTGAAAATGGTGCGGATAAGAGGACTCGAACCTCCACGGGGATACCCCCACTAGCACCTGAAGCTAGCGCGTCTACCAATTCCGCCATATCCGCACAGGTGATAAGGTGCTAGTACTAATATGCATTTTTCAAATTGTCAAAAGTTTTTAAGATTTTCTCTTTCTTTTTCAGCGATTTTTAACGATCATAGGGAATAATATTTTTCTCATGCTGATTTACGCACGACTATAGGGGATATATCACAATGAAAATTTTAATCATCGACCGGGATGAACTGAACAGCAAGATGCTGTCTTCCAAGCTGGAAGGTCTGGGGCATCAGGTTACGCTGGAAACCGTGAAGAATAACGCGATTGACCATCTGTCCCGGGAGAGCTTTGATGTTGTTTTTATTGATCCCAGCCCTTTAACAAATGCCAGACCGCTGATTCTGAATATCCGCAGGACGCTGGGCAGCTATGTGTATGTGGTTCTGGTCAAGGGGGACGATTCCAGTGTGGAATTTGAAAAATCCGGTGCCAATTTCGTGGTCGCAAAGCCGTATGATCAGGAACATGTGGAGAAGATCCTCGGGTCTGCGGCGCGTGTGACAAACCGTATCCATCAGTTGGGCGATGATTCGACCGATTTTCCAAGCGCCGGCGGCGTGATTGCCAAATCTGCGTTTAACCAGTTGTTCCTATCCGCCATTGATCGTGCGGATCGTTATAGTGAAAACAGCTATGCCGTCTTTATTGATGTGTCGAATTATCTGGACATGCTGGAAAAGGACGGCCCGTATTATGCTGATTTCGCGGTGGCGAAGATGTCGCAACATCTGGCGCATATCCGCCGCCAGTCAGATATTATCGGCCAGACGGCAAAGAATGAGTATGCCTTGCTGTTGCAACGTCCCCAGTACGAAACAGAGCCGGTGGAGGCAGCCAACCGCTTTGCGGAGGAGCTTTCAAAATTGAAGAGCATCAAGGAATCTGTTGAGTCAGATCCGGAAATTCAGGTGAAATTGATAGAGCTTCCATCTGGACAAATGATTGTGAATCATCATATTACTCTTCACGTATAAAACTGATAAATCATCAGGAAACCATAACCTTAAATAAAAACAGGACTAAAAGTAATGCAACTAAGTGTTCAAGGAAAACAAATTGATATAGGGGATGCGCTTCGTACATATGTCGAAGAAAAAATGCGGACGATTAAAAGCAAGTATTTTGGCCGTGTGATTGATATTGATGTCACAATGGCCCCGGAAGGTCACTCTTCTTATAAAACGCATATTATTTTTCATGTCGGCAAAAATGTGCAGGTTATTGGGACAGCCGTCGAACATGACATTTATGTCAGCTTCGATCATGCGGCAGAGCGCGTGGCCAAGCAGCTGCGCCGTTATAAAAACCGCCTGAGAGACCATCATGAGCGCGATGAAACGTCCCCTGAACTTGAAATCCAGAAAGCACGCGATCTGGTCATCGCCATTAATCAGAATGATGAAGAAGATGATACCGCGGCCCCGGAAGGTGATCCGGCGATTATTGCGGAAAGCACAAAGGACATTGAAACTCTCTCTGTTTCCGATGCGGTGATGCGGATGGATGTCTCCGATGCAGAGTTTTACCTGTTCAAGAATGCAAAAACCGAGGCCTTGAATGTTGTTTACCGTCGTGCGGACGGAAATGTCGGATGGGTTGACCCAAGCTAAAGGACAGGAACCCCATGACATTTGAAGACTTGAAAAGCCGCATCGAAAGAAAACTAAGCGATGCGGCAGGTTTGGCAGGCAGGTTTAAATTTGACTTTGGGGATGAAGGGCTGATCTTTGTCGATACGACCCAGGCTCCGCCTGTTCTTTCCGAAGAAGATGAAGATTCGGACGTGACCCTGAAAACAAGTGTGGCAACATTTACGGCGATTCTTGACGGGACGCAGGACCCCACCCTCGCCTTTATGATGGGCAAGCTGAAAGTACAGGGATCCATGGGGCTGGCAATGAAACTGAATTCTTTTCTGGAAGATTAAAAACAGTTTACCTTTTCATGGGATATATTATAAACAGGGCAACCTTAAAAATGGTGAGACGGCGTTAAGTCAAGGTATGAGAGGGAAAGCAATCCATGTTCAAGCGGCGGCAACCACTGACAAAATTACAGTTGCTGCGCGAACTGTTCTGGCCGTCCATGGGATGGGTTCGCACCGGGAAATTTCTGAAACATCGTATCTTAAGGCTTTCTGATTCCTCCTATAAAATTGCGCGTGGTCTGGCCTGCGGCGCGTCGATGTCGTTCTCGCCTCTGGTGGGATCTCATTTTATTCAGGCAGGCGTGGTGGCTTATCTAATTCGCGGAAATCTTTTGGCGTCCCTGATTGGTACGTTTGTCGGTAATCCCTGGACGTTTCCGTTTATGTGGTATGCGTCCTATATGCTGGGGGTCTGGCTGTTTGGACTATTCGGCTTTGAAAATCTGGGGGAAATGCCGGATGAGTTTAGTTTCTCTATTATGTGGGAAATGATCAAGAGCGATCCTTTCCGTTTATTTGTGCCATGGCTTTTGGGCGGCTATATTCTGGTGGTGCTGTCATGGCCATTTTATTTCATTATATTTTTCTATCTGGTCAAGGCGGGCAAGAAGGCGCGGATGATGGCCAAAGAAAAACGTTTGCAACTAAAAACCAAGCGGGAGTTTAAAAAGGCACGCCGCGGATGATTGTCGGGATTGGCAGGGATTTAATTGATATACACCGGATTGAAAAATCTCTGGAACGCTTTGGCGCGCGCTTTATCAACCGTTGTTTTACAGATGCAGAGATTGAGAAGGCCGAGCGCCGTCGCGGTGCAGGGACTCATATCGCCACTTATGCGAAGCGTTTTGCTGCCAAGGAAGCTTGTTCCAAGGCGTTGGGGACGGGCTTTTCCCATGGCGTTTTTATGAAAGATATTGGTGTGGTCAATGATGCGAACGGCAGACCGGCATTACACTTAACAGGTGGGGCTCTGCAACGGCTTCAGGCGCTCCAGCCGGAGCATGCGCAAGGACTTGTCATTCACCTGACGTTAACAGATGAACCGCCGCTCGCTGAAGCAATGGTTATTATTGAAAGCGTTTAACGGTCTCAGGCCGCTTCTGTTGTCAATTGGAAAAGGTTCAAAATGTAAAGCGTATAAATGAGTGGCAGCACAATTGGCAAAAACAGAAAAAGCAGCCGCGCATTGTTTTTGATGAACAGATAGGCAATGCTTAGAACACCACCCAGAATCCACACCAGCATTGTTCCCGACTCAAGATACGGCCAGACTTCTGTGCGCAATTCAGGAGGAAGCCGCGTGATATTGGTATTATGCAGCGCATAAACAATCATGGCGCCTGCACTTAAAAAGCCAATCGCGTTTACAATTAAGAAAATAAAGATTCTCATATTTTATCTCTTACCTTTCATTCTGACCAACATACAAAAAAACTGCCTGAATACTAACAGGCAGTTTTCCTGAATTCTTTTAATCTTGCAAGATATATTACTTGCGCATTGCGTCTTTAAAGATCGGTTGTGCTGATTTTGTTTCAACAACAGGTGCAGGAGCAGGAGCTGCAACAACAACACCTGCACCAGCTGTACGGCCCTGGTATGGTGTTTGCTCATATGTTGTGTAACCACTGCAAGCGGAAACAGCCAGAGTTGCACCAAGAAGGCATGCAAATTTAATTTTTTTCATTTTTTGTCCTCACAATTTTTGAAGTGTTAAAGCTTAAATTTTGATTGTTAATCAACGATAACTGTTTCCGAATTTAAGCTAAAATTGGTTTCTTTCAAGTATTTTTTAAAACGAATGGAAAGAAAAGGGGGATAGATGCAAAAATACAACATGTTAACAGGCCCTTTTTATAGCGTTTTATCAAAGTATGTATCAATGCCGGTTTGAATGGCTCCGATCACTTTGCGCCGGTAAGACCTGTCCGAGAGTTGTTGTGCTTCTGTACGGTTGGAAACAAACCCGGCCTCAATCAAAACGGCGGGTACGTCCGGTGCTTTTAAAACGGCAAACCCGGCGTAACGATGCGTGTTGGGGAGGGTTCGCACCCCTTTGTTTTTAAAGGAATCGACCAGAAGGTTTGCGAAAAAGCGTGACTGGTTTTGTGTGTCCCGCATTGCCAGGCTGGTCAGAATATCCACGACGACTTTGTCTTCATGGGTCAAATCGACGCCTGCGATAATGTCGGATTTATTTTCTTTCTCTGCCAGTTTTGCGGAGAGTTTGTCAGACGCTGTATTGGACAGGGTATAGATGGACGCGCCCCGGATGGAGGAATTATCTATGGAATCGGCATGCAGGGAAATAAACATGTCCGCCCCCCATTGCCGGGATAATTTTACCCGGTTGCCAAGGGTAATATATGTGTCTGTCGTGCGTGTCAGCTTGACGCGGTATTTTCCAGAGGCTTCCAAAGCATCTTTCAATTCATGCGCCATCGGCAGCACAATATTTTTTTCGTGTATTTTCTGGGGGGAGATGGCACCGGGATCGGTGCCGCCATGTCCGGGGTCAATGACGATCAACGGTTTTTTGCCGCGCACGGGAGACGGTGTAGGGGTTAACGTTCCCGTGTTTTGGGTCGTCAGGGCAACTTTTTCGGTATTCAGGGAGCCGTGCGTGTCAATGCCTGTGTGCCCGCCGGGTTTCAGGTCAATCACAAGACGGTGATTGCCGTTTTCCAGCGGATCAAGTTTAAAGGCGGCCTTGATGGTTTTCGCTTGCGCCAGTTCAAAAACAATACGGGAGACGCCGGGTTTGTGTACGGCGTAACGTACATTTTTGATCTGGGGGTTAAGAGGAATGGTCATGTCCCCGGCCTGCCAGACAAAGAGGGGGAGATCGACAATCAGTCGTTCCGGGTTCGGCAGGATAAATGATTTAAAATCAGCGGGTTCAGACGTTTCAATGACTATGCGTGTGTCTGCCCCGTGCTGCCCAAAACGAATAGTCTCCAGATCAAGCGCAAAAGCCGGGGAGGAGAGCAGAAAAATAAACAGACTAAGAAGGACTCGTTTCATATGACTTTTATATATCATAAAGAACTTCACTCGGGCGTATTTTTATCATAGGTTCCGATGCGCGTTTGATCCATAAAAGCTTTGCTTTCTTTAGGCCATTGCAGGCCGTAAAGACTGGTAGTGATGGAACAGATCGTGTCCGGATCGCCGCCGATGCGTAAGGAATCTGTGACAATTTTCGGAATGGTCACCCCGGTTTGCGCATTATCATGCACGGAGGCGAGAATATGGGCGGCGGCCCCGACCACGTAACGGGTTTCAATGCCTTCTTCCTGAATATCTGTAATAGACGCATAAGGATCGCAGGCATCCAGCACGTGATCTATAATTGTGTTCAAGGGCGTGTAGTCTTCAGGAACAGGCGGAAGAGTCTGTTGTCCAAGGAAATCTTTCAATAGGCTCAATCCAACAGAGGATCTGATGCTGGCTTCTTTCAGGCAGTCTTCAAAACTTGCCGATTTTCCGGCAGCTTCGGCATATCCCTTGACCCAGAATCCGCCCTCAATGGCCTCAGGATGAAGATGGGTGATAGCAAACAGTTTAAAGGCCTGTTCGTCGGAAAGGCCTAACGCACCTGTTACGGCAGCGCGCATCGCGGCCCCGCAGGAGGCATGCTGTGAGGTGACGTTGTAAAATTCGTCGGGAGTTGCGGCATTGCGAATGGAGCCAAACCAGGGAGAGTAAGTTTCTGACAGCGTTTCAAAATGAGACGCGATTTCATCAAAAAAGATGTCTTTTGCTGCGAGCAGGCCTTCAAGGTCTGGGTTTATTTTTTCCGCCCGCATGAGATACATGGCCAGACTTTCCATGAAATCATCGCTGAAAAGCAGGGACGCACGCTCTATGGCCTCAAAAAAGTTAAGTTCTTTTCCTTTTTGATAATGCTCTCCGCTGGAGCCCAAAAGATCACCGCAAAACGTGAAGAACAAAGACTCCGGTAATTCGGATATCTCATACCCCAGTTTTTGAAGCACGCGATGATAGTGGTCTCCCAGAAGGAGGATTCTGTCGGATTTAACGTGGTTGACGGGAAAAGCTTCCATTTTTCATTCTCTTTTTTCTTGATTAAAAATAGTTTCGGGCGTAATGTCAACTTTGCGACACGTCCCCACGGTCGGCTTTAGCAAATATGGAGTACAAAGCAAGAGTTTCGCTAGCTTTCCCGGGACGGAAGAAGAAAGAATAACGTAACAATTCGCCCGGAGACAAGAGACCTCAACGTGAAAAATCTAATGGTCAGAGCAGCAAGCAGACGACGCAAGGAACGTTCTTTGCGGCGCGGCAGGTTCTGATTTTAATCTCTATACTTCAGGCAATTTGACACGCGTTACAGGGGTGTTTGACCCCTTATCCCCCGTGTCGCAGGGTCGTTAAGGGCCAGACACTTCTTGAGCGCATTTGTTTAAGGAGTTTAACATGACAAAACTTATGCTGATCGACGCAACACATTCCGAGGAAACCCGTGTTGTGGTCGCAGACAATAACCAATTACTGGACTATGAATATGAAAGTGCCATGCGCAAACAATTGCGCGGTAATATCTTTCTGGCAAAAGTAACACGCGTGGAGCCGTCTCTGCAGGCTGCCTTCGTCAATTATGGCGGTAATCGCCATGGGTTTCTGCCTTTTTCCGAGATTCACCCTGATTATTACCGGATTCCAATTGCCGACAGGGAAGCCCTTCTGGAAGAACAGCGTCAGGCCCTGGAAGAGGCCCGCCGTGCGGAGGAAGAAGAAGATGCGGAATATGAGAGACTGGAACAGGCTGCCGCTGGTCAGGATTCTGATGATGACGCGTCGTCTGAAAATATTGAAACGCTGGAAGACGAGACAAAAGACGAAGCGCCCCAGGAACTGGGTGGCGGAGCGGAAGCTGATTTTGATGAAGACGAATCTTCAGGCGATGATGCTGAAGATTCAGAAAATGAGTCATCAGAAGACGATGACGAAGAGGCCAAGGATGGCGAAGGCGAGTCTGACGAGGACGAAAATGCGGAGAACAAGAAGAGCAGCCGCCGCTTTAGCCGGAGTCGCAGTCGTTATCGTAAAGGGCGTAATAACCGACGGTCTGCGCATCGTTCCGACCGGGTGGAAATGGTGGGAGGTGACTCCATAGATGGTGATCGTCCAATTCGCCCGAACCTGACCCGCCGTTACAAGATTCAGGAAGTGATCAAGCGCGGTCAGATCATGCTGATACAGGTCTCCAAAGAAGAACGCGGTGCCAAAGGTGCTGCTGTCACATCTTACTTGTCGCTGCCGGGCCGTTATTGCGTGTTGATGCCAAACTCTCCGCGTTCCGGCGGTGTGTCCCGCAAGATTGCAAACTATAAAGACCGCAAGCGCTTACGTGAAATTCTCAAGGAATTCAATGTGCCGGAAGGCATGTCCGTGATTGTTCGCACAGCCGGTGTGGCGCGGACGAAAACCGAAATCAAGCGTGACCTGGATTATCTGCTGCGTCTGTGGGACAACATCCGTACGACGACTCTGGAATCACAGGCACCCGCCCTGATTTATGAAGAAGGTGAACTGGTCAAGCGGGCGATCCGCGACATTTACGACCGTGACATGCAGGAAATTATTGTCGAAGGTGAGCGCGGTTACAAGATTGCCAGAGACATCATGAAAATGATGATTCCGTCCCATGCCAAACGTGTCAAAGAGTATAAAGACCACAAACGCTCTCTTTATCATTATTATGGACTGGAGCAACAGATCAGCGGGATTGGCGATCCGTCTGTCCCTCTGAAATCAGGCGGCTCATTAGTGATCCACCCAACGGAAGCGCTGGTGTCGATTGATGTCAACTCTGGTCGGGCGACGAAAGAACGCCA